>NZ_JBZEGG010000018.1:0-122063 GCF_058313095.1 Pseudogemmobacter sp. TB195 | reverse complement strand
GCTTCAGGCCGCTTCGTTCCGCCAACCGTTCCGTTTCGGTGAGGCGGTATCTAGGCCCCACAAAACAAACCCGCAAGCAGAAAAATGCACTTCATGACCTTTTTTTGGCAGTAGCCAATAAAATAAGGCCCGTCCGCGAATGCCTGCCAAAGCCCCGGACAACCTTATCCCCAGACCCGCGCCCAAAATGGGGATAACTCGCCCGCAAAAGCCCTCAAGCACCAGAATCACAACGATGATTCTCCCAAACCACCGCAAACCTGAGCAGAATCAGAACCGCAGCCCGCCCTCCGCAACCCAGTCACCCGAAGCGCCCCCTCAGAGAGCCAGACGAAAATGGCCCGGCGGTGCCGGGCCTTATTGGTCTCACTGTTCCAGGTCAGTTATGCGCCAGAGGATGGGCTGTTCGGATCACCCGCTCACAATAGAGAGCCAGCTCCTTCCGTCCGGGAAAGGCATCCACCGGCACCGGCGGATGCCAGATCACTTCGACCCGGCCCTGACGCGGCACCGACAGCACCCGGAGAAGATGCGTCGCGAAATCCATATCGCCCCACCAGCCATAGAAACGCGGATCCTCGCCTGCAGGCGCATGCCAGACCACGGTCACCGGCTGGATCTGCAGCACGCGGTCGAGCCCATGGGTATAGAACGCCTGGAACAAAGTTGATTTGAACGGCAGCACGGTCAGGCTGTCGGTCGAGGTGCCCTCGGGGAAGAACAAAAGCTGATGGCCAGCGCGAAGACGGTTCTCGAAGACCTCCTGCTGACGTTTCGCCTCGGTCCCCTTGCGTGAGATAAAGACCGTGCCGGTGGCTTTCGCGAGCAGGCCGATACCGGGCCAGGAGGAAACCTCGGCTTTCGAGACGAAATAGATGCTCTGCCCGGCATTCAGGGGAAAGATGTCCAGCCAGCCGGCGTGATTGGCGACGACCGCGCCCTTATGGGACATCGGCGCGCCGCGCGTCGAATAGCCGATCCCCATGATGCGCAACACGATACGGCAGACAAAGCGGGTGACCCAGGGCGTCACCGGGCGATTCTGACCGCAAAGCGGCCATTCGATCAGGCGGATCAGCGAATGGACCATCAGGCCCAGCATAAGGAAGACGACCAGCACGGTCCCGCGCCCGGCTACAAGCAGCCAGCCCACTGGCCCGATCCGGCGCGGAGGTGGCGGCGCATCGTCCGGCGAGAAAGCGGTATCGGAGGGTTCAGGCGGGCGGTCTGCGGTCTGGCTCAAGTCGTTCCCTGTTTGCGCGTATAGAAATCCCGATGGCGGGCCGACATTTTCCCGGTATCCATCAGAAGGCAAACATCGGTTGTATTGAAGGGGCGGTCAATAAAGGCGCCGTCGCCCACGAAGCCGCCCAGCCGCAGATAGGCTTTGATCAGCGCCGGCATCTGCGCCATGGCCGAGGCGCGGTCGAGATCCTCATTCGCGATCAGATCCATGGCGGCACGCCCCGGCTCCAGCGCGCGGACGCGCAGCTCAGGCGGTGCCAGATGGTGATGCCAGAGCCAGGACAGCGGCTTTGCCAGCGCCGCCACATCGGTGCCATGGAACGAGGCCGGGCCGAACATCACCTCGATACCGCGCTCCAGCACATATTCCGCAAGGCCGTTCCACAGCAGGAACATCGCAGCGCCGCCCCGGTGGTCGGGATGAACACAGGTGCGGCCCAGTTCCAGCAGGCGCCGCCCCGTCGCGCGCAAGGGCGCGAGGTCATATTCATCTTCGGAATAGAAGCGCCCGCCCTCGGGCAAACGATCACAGGGCAGAAGCCGGTAGGCCCCGACCACATGGTCGCCCGTCTCGGGCGGGATGCGTTTGTCGATCAGCACGAGATGGTCGAAGATCGCGTCAAAGGCATCGGTCTCGATCCGGCGCTCATGATCGATCATGCCGCCGCTGGCGCCCAGCTCCTCGACAAAGACCAGGTATCGCAAACGCTGGGCTGCGAAAATATCGACCACTTCCGTCGCGAGGCGGAGCGTATAGTTGGGTTCTTCGGCAAGCATATCGTCAGGAGGCGACTTTTTATGAGGGACGTCTCTGGCGCTGGTGGCACGGGGTCTCCCCTGCGCCACACTGTTCCGGCTCTCTTCCTGACTTAATCATGTAACAGTCTTGTTGCAATCCAAAGCTCTGTGATCAGAGTTCGGCCCCGAGGGCGCGAATTTGGCCTGAATGGCCGGTCTGGCGCGATCCCGTCGCCACGGCGTGCGCTGCCCGTTGCGGTCGCAATGCCGTTAATCCTTGATAATTCTGGAAAAACACTCCACGCTTCTCAGATACCGAATTCGGGACGCAGATCCACATTCCTGCTGTCGATCACCTGCTTTCCAGCGTGTTCAAAGTTAACCGTTACCCGTCCTGCAATATTTGACTGAACCTGCCCCAGCCCCCAATCGGGACGCGACGGGCAGCTCACGAACATACCAGGTTCCAGGAGAGAATTCATTTAGCAATTTCCCGAGGTTATCAGATGCAAGACAAGACCGATCTCGCAGCGCTTATCGGATCACGGATCTGTCATGACCTTATCAGCCCAATCGGAGCGATCGGCAACGGGGTCGAGCTGATGATGATGGATCGCAGCGCCGCTTCGCCTGAACTGGCGCTGATTGCCGAAAGCGTGGAAAGCGCGAATGCCCGGATCCGGTTCTTCCGGGTGGCGTTCGGCCTCGCCGGCACTGATCAGCGCATTGCACGCAGCGAAGTCACCGGCATCCTTTCGGCCATGTCGCGCGGCGGCCGGCTGAAACTGGACTGGTCGAGCGGGACCGAACTTGACCGGCGCGATGTCAAACTGGCCTTCCTGCTGCTGCAATGTCTGGAAAGCGCCCTGCCCTATGGCGGCACCATCCGCGCCGCCCAGAGCAGCGCCGCGCAGAAGGAGGGCGCTCACCCCTCTGGCGGCTGGCAGATCATCGCGGAAGCGGCGCGGATGCGGGCAGAGCCGCGTTTTTGGGATATGTTCAGCCCTGCCTTCGCCGGGCTGCCTTCCAGAGACTGCGAAGGCACACCGATTGCCGCCTCGCATGTTCAATTCGCACTCGCCTTTACAGAGATCCGGGAGCGCGGCCTGAGCCTTGCCTGCGACATCACCGAAGGCGCGATCCGGCTGGGCTGGTAGTCTCCCGGACCTCAACGCCGGCCGGGGGGGGCGTGATCAGGCCGCGATAAAGCTGCGGACGAAATCGCTCGCGGGCCGGGCGCGGATATCGGCAGGCTTGCCGATCTGCTCGATCCGTCCGCCGGTCTGCGAACCGGACATGACCACCACCAGATCGGCCAGTTCCATCGCCTCTTCCTGGTCATGGGTTACGAAGACCGTGGTCAGCCCGGTCTCGTCATGGATGTCGCGCAGCCCCTGGCGCAATTCCTTGCGCACTTTCGCATCCAGCGCGCCAAAGGGCTCGTCCAGCAAGAGCATCCTCGGCTCGATCGCCAGCGCCCGCGCAAGGGCCACACGCTGCCGCTGACCGCCAGAGAGCTGGCTCGGATAGCGCGCGCCGATCTCGGGAAGCTGGATCAGCTCCAGCAGTTTCGTCACCCGCCGGGTGATTTCTGCCTTTGGCGGACGGACCGCACGCGGACGCGCCCTGAGCCCGTAAGCGATGTTTTCGAACACCGTCATATGGCGAAACAGCGCGTAAGACTGGAACACAAAGCCCGCACGGCGTTGTTGCACCGTCAATCCGGTCGCATCCTGGCCATCAAACAGCACCCGCCCCGAGGTCGGAAATTCCAGCCCGCCAAGGATCCGCAGCAGCGTGGTCTTGCCCGATCCCGACGGGCCCAGCAGCGCCACCAGCGCGCCCGAGGGGATCGAGAGCGAAACCGGCGTCAGGGCAGCGGTGGTGCCAAAGGCTTTCGAGATTTCGTCGATTTCGATTTTCAAGGGCGGCTCCTGTGGCTGCTGGCGGTGGGGCTTTGCCCCACACCCGGGAGTATTCAGTTCAAGGCAAAGTTAATGGCCGCGCCGGTTGGCGGAGAGTTCGCCGGCGTGGCGGTTTTCGAGCCAGGTCTTGAGGAGAAGTGTGAGCAGCGCGAGGAAGGCAAGCAGCCCCGCCATCGCAAAGGCGGTGGCCCCCTGGTACTCATTATAGAACATCTCGATCTTGAGCGGCATGGTCGTTGCAGATTCGCGCCGGCCTGAAACCACAGCGACCGCTCCGAATTCGCCCATCGCGCGGGCATTGCTGAGCAGCACACCGTAAAGCAGCGCCCAGCGGATATTCGGCAAGGTGACAGTCAGAAAGGTCCGCCAGCCCGAGGCACCGAGCGTCAGCGCCGCCTCTTCCTCGGCGCGCCCCTGTTCGATCATCACCGGGATCAGTTCGCGCGCGACGAAGGGGAAAGTGACGAAGACCGTGGCCAGCACGATCCCCGGCAGGGCGAAAACGATGGGAAAACCATGTGCCACAAGCCAGGCACCGATGGCGGTATTGGCGCCGAACAGCAGCACGATGCACAGACCCGCGACAACCGGCGAGACCGAGAAGGGCAGATCAATCAAAGTGATAAGGAAGGCCTTGCCGCGAAAGTCAAATTTGGTGATGAACCAGGCGGCAGCGATGCCGAAAGCGGCGTTCAGCGGCACCGCGATGGCCGCAACCGTCAGCGTCAGTTTGATCGCCGGCAGCGCCTCGCGGCTGAAAAGGCTTTTCCAGGCCGCCTCCCAGCCTTTTGAAAGTGCTTCAACAAAGATCGCGATCAGCGGCGCGAAAACCAGCACCGCCAGCGCCAGCGTCACGAAACCGATCAGCAGCCAGCGGGCCAGCGGCGCCTCTTCGGTCGGGGCGCGGAAACTGCGGGCGGGGGTTGCGTGGCTCAGATCAGACATAGCCAATTCTCCGGCGGCTCCAGACCTGGATCAGGTTGATCACGAGGAGCATGGCGAAAGAGATCACCAGCATCGCAATGCCGATGGCGGCGGCACCATCATAGCTGAATTCCTCAAGCTGAATGACTATGAGAAGCGGCGCGATCTCGGTCA
The DNA here is from genome assembly GCF_058313095.1 of Pseudogemmobacter sp. TB195. Classification (NCBI taxonomy): domain Bacteria; kingdom Pseudomonadati; phylum Pseudomonadota; class Alphaproteobacteria; order Rhodobacterales; family Paracoccaceae; genus Pseudogemmobacter; species Pseudogemmobacter sp. TB195. The sequence goes on along the minus strand of NZ_JBZEGG010000018.1, from coordinate 117,057 downwards.
CGAGCGGCTTGTTGCCCGCGATGAAGATGACCGAGCCATATTCGCCCACCGCCCGCGCCAGCGAGAGCGCAAACCCGGTGAGCGCCGCGGGCAGGAGCATCGGCCAGACCACACGGCGCAAAGTATGCACGCGCGAGGCGCCCAGCGTTGCCGAGGCTTCTTCGACCTCGCGGTCGATCTCATGGATCACCGGCTGCACGGTGCGGGCCACGAAAGGCAGGCCCACGAAAACCAGCGCGATGAAGATCCCCATCGTCGAATAGGCGATGCGCGGCGGCACCTGCAGCGACCAGGGTTCAAACCCGAGGCCGGTCACCAGCACATTCAGCGCAGCCTCGGGCCAGGCGAGGCCCGCATTCAGCGCAGGCGCAATGGTATGGGTCCAGCTTGCGCCGAAGAAGCCGTTGGGCGCGTAAAGCGCAGTCAGCGCGATCCCGGCCACGGCAGTCGGCAGCGCGAAGGGCAGATCGACGGCCGCATCAAGGATCCGGTGCCCCGGAAACCGATAACGTGTCAGCACCCAGGCAAGGATCACCCCGAAGATCAGGTTGAACACCGCCGCGTAGAAGGACAGGCGGAAGGAAAGATAGAGCGCCTTCCAGACCCGCTCGCGGTTGACGGTGGCCCAGATCCCTTCAGCGCCATAGCTGACGCCCTGCAAAAGCAGGGCGCCGATGGGCAGGAGAACCACAATCGAGAGCATCGTGAAGGTGATCCCCATCGACAGGCCGAGGCCCGGCATCGGAGATCTGTGGACGACAGGCCTGCCCATCCCGGATCCTTACTTTGCGACGTAGATCTGGTCGAAGGTGCCGCCATCCCCGAAATGCTCGGGTTGGGCTTTTTCCCAGCCGCCGAAATCGGCGATGGTCACCAGATCAAGTTTCGGAAAACGGGCCACATCTTCGGGATTGGCGGCCGATGTGTCCCAGGCCCGGTAGAAGTTCTTGAACGCAATCGCCTGGCCTTCGGGGCTGTAGAGATAGTTCAGATAGGCCTCGGCCAGTTTGCGCTGTTCGTCGCTCTTGATATTGCCTTCGACCAGGGCAACCGGCGGTTCGGTCAGGATCGAGACGCTCGGCACGACGATGTCGAAACTGTCTTCGCCGATCTCCTGCAGCGCGAGATAGGCCTCGTTTTCCCAGGCGAGCAGCACATCGCCGATCTCACGCTGAACGAAGGTGGTGGTCGAACCGCGCGCCCCGGTATCGAGCACCGGCACATGTTCGAACAGGGCTTTCACGAAGTCCTTCGGATCCTTGCCGTTCTTTTCGGCCCAGGCCCAGGCCGCCAGATAGTTCCAGCGCGCCCCGCCCGAGGTTTTCGGGTTCGGCGTGATCACCTCGACGCCGTCTTTCAGCAGATCGCCCCAGTCGTTCAGCCCCTTGGGGTTCCCTTCACGCACAAGGAACACAATGGTCGAAGTATAGGGCGAGGAGTTATGCGGCAGTTTGGTCTGCCAGTCTTTCGGAAGCTTGCCGGTCTCGGCCACCCGGTCGATATCGCCGCCAAGCGCAAGGGTGAGCACCTGGGCCTCAAGCCCCTCGACCACGGCACGGGCCTGCGCGCCGGAGCCGCCATGCGAGACCTCGATCTCCGGCGCTTCATTGCCTTCGGCGACCCAGTATTTCGCGAAAGCCTCGTTGAACTCGCGGTAAAGCTCGCGGGTCGGGTCATATGAGACGTTCAGCAGCGATTCCGCCTGGACCGGAGCGGCGAGCGCGCCGGATACCACGAGGGCAATCCCGGCCACGGCGCCACGGATCAGCCGCGAAACCGGCCAGCCCTCAAGACTGCGAAAGCCGGAGAGGATCGTCGAACGGGTCTCGCGCGGGGTGTCGATGCGGGGCGTCTGGATGGTCATTTCTGTCTCCTGCAAGCTGGTTTTGTCGCGCTGCCCGTCCCGGCTGCGCGGCAGCTGCAGGAAGGGCACGAGGCCGAAAAGTGTCTGATGGGTCATGGTTGCGCGCTCCTTACGGTTCGATCGGGTCGATGCGGGCTTCCCAGACCGATCGGTCACGGCCAGAAAGCAGTTCGGCCACCGCCTCGGACGGGCGCCGGGTGAAGATCACCAGCGGCGTGCCATTGACGCGATGCGTCATCCCGGTGCGGCGGTCGATCAGGCGAACGACACAGGTGCCGGACATGCCCTGACCCTGGGCCGGGCGGCCGATGGGGGTATAAGCGTTGCCCGTTGCGGGCGTTCCGAAAGCGAATGCTGCGGTCATCCTGCACTCTCCTGCACTTGTCCTGTCCGGCACCATGCCAGCCAATACACATAATAACGACAGGATTACTCGTTATTTGCAAAGGAATGTTTCTGGTGAAATGCCCCATCCAGAGAGAAGAAAATTCTACGTCTCGGGCAAATCGCAGCCAGAAACCATCGTTTCTGCCGGGAGCGGTTTCACAGAGGGATCAGGTCAGGGGGAATCGAGGGCCCCAGACCGGCCTTTTCTCCGGCCGGTGACGATAACGGGCCAGGATCAGGGCGCCACAATCGGGTGCGCTCTGTCGCTATAAGAAGCAGCCCACCTGCTTCTGATGCTGCCCTGTCCGAAACAGGCCGCGACCAGCCTTCCGACCGCCAGGCCGCTGGTTCAGCCGCCCAGAACCTGTTCGGCCACCTTGTCCGAGCGCAGCATGTCGGCAAGCGTCAGTGATTCGATGATCACCAGATAGGACCAGAAGACCTCGGCAAAGATTTTGCGGATGCGGCAGCTCGCCTCATCGGTGCAATCCTCGCACCGCTGATAGGCACGGCGCGACAGGCAGGGAAGCGGCGCAATGGGCCCGTCGATCAGCCGCAACAGCTCTGAGATCGAGACCTCGGCCGGTTTCTTGATCAGCGAATAGCCCCCCGAGCGCCCGCGTGTCGACGCAATCACCCCGGCATTCCTGACCTCAAGCAGAATATGTTCGAGGAATCGTTTCGGCGTGCCCGAGCGGCGCGCGATCTCTTCGATGGTCAGCGCCACGGGCTCCGCTTTGCCGGCTTCGTCACCAAGAACGAGAAGGGCCTTGAGGGCATATTTCATCTTCTGGGTGATCATATGGGTAAGCCTATGGAGACAGTCAGTGCGAATCAATCTGGCAAAGCGAGGTTTTCCCCGTTCCACGGGTTCATCTGGAATGATTGCCCGCGAAAAACAAGGGATTCCGGGCCAGTTTCCCTGGATGGAATTAAAGACGATTTAACCAGTAGACAAAAGTGTATTTATGCGACCAGAATGAGAACGAACCCACTGCCGGATGCAGGAGCAACAGATGGACAATCTCGATCTGATCGACCGTAAGATCGTGGCCGAGCTGATGCGCGACGCGACACTGCCCGTGGCGCAGATCGCGGACCGCGTTGGCCTGTCGCAGACGCCCTGCTGGAAACGTATCCAGAAACTCGAGGCCAATGGCGTCCTGACCGGGCGCGTGGCGCTGGCAAACCCGGCGCGGCTGGGCTTTGGGCTGACGGTCTTCATCGGCATTGAGGCGCCCGATCATTCGGCGACCTGGCGCGATACGTTCGCTCGGGCCGTCGGTCAGTTCCCCGAGGTGATGGAAGTCTACCGCATGGCCGGCGAGATGGATTACCTCTTGCGGGTGTCGGTCGCGGATATGGAAAGCTTTGACCAGCTTTACAAACGGCTGACAGATGCGGTGCCGATCAAGAACCTGACCTCGCATTTCGCGATGGAGCGGATGAAGTTCACGACCGCCTATCCGGTGGACACCCGCAACCGCTGAGCACACGGGGGCAGACCCCTGCAATATAGGGGCCAGGAGAAAGAACGGGCTGACCTGGCCCCGCCCCTCCTGGCCCTTAGATTTACTGTGCAAGTTTCATCGTGATCACCGGCCAGAGGGACAGAACCAGCAGCACCGCCATCGTCCAGTTGAAGGCGCGCAGGCGGGAAGACTGTGAGAGCCAGCGCTGCAACCCCTGCCCCGCGGCGGCCCAGGTCGATGTGGACGGGATCGAGACCAGCGCGAAGGCAATGGCGGCCAGGGCGAGCGACCTCGCATCGGGATGCGGGACATAGGCGGCAACCCCGCCCAGAGCCATCGCCCAGGCCTTCGGGTTCACCCATTGAAACGCCGCCGCCTGAATCAGCGTCATCGGTTTCGCACCGGTGCCACGCTCTCCGGGTGTCGAAGACATGGCAATCTTCCAGGCGAGCCAGAGCATATAGGCGACCGATACCGCTTTCAGCACGTTCAGCGCGGGCGGCCAGACCTGGAACAGGCCCGCAACGCCCAGCCCGGTCAGGAGCACGAGACTCACCACACCGAGACAGATCCCCAGCATATGCGGGATGGTGCGGCGAAAGCCGAAATTCACCCCTGAGGCGATCAGCATCATATTGTTCGGCCCCGGGGTGAAGGTCGTGGCCATGGCAAAGCCCAGAAGGGCGAGGAAAGCGTCATATGTCATGGCGCAAACATTGCCCGGATTTGCCGCAATCTGATTGCAAAGATGCGCGCTGAACGGCAATATTTGCAACTTATGACGGATATAGATCAGATCGACGAAAAGATATTGCGCGCCCTGACGGCGGACGGGCGGCTGACCAATCTGGCGCTGGCGACGAAGATCGGTCTCTCACCCTCGGCCACTTTGCGCCGGGTTCAGGATCTGGAGCGAATCGGTGTCATCCGGGGCTATCGGGCGGTGCTCGACCCGGAAAAGCTCGGGATCGGGTTCATCGCCTATATCACTGTCGGGCTGAACACCCATACCAAGGCCTCGCAGGAGGCGTTTGAACGCGCGGTGATCCTCGCACCGCAGGTGCGGGAATGCCATAATGTCACCGGCGCGGTGGAATATCTCTTGCGGGTCGAGACGCGGGACCTTGCCAGTTACAAGCACTGGCATACCGAGATCCTTGGCACATTGCCCCAGGTGCGCTCGGTCACCTCTTATGTGGTGATGGGCAGCCCCAAGGATGATCGCGCCTGAGGGCGGGAACTGCGCCACTGACGATAAGGCACTCCCCCAGCGTGCCGCATGTCATATTTGCATGATCCTCATGAGAAATGAGGCTGATCATGGCCGCAACCAGACATTGCCGCGCCGGTTGGCTTTGCCTAACCTCGCGCCGGAATGGAGACATGGGAGGACCATATGACCGAAAATACCGAGCCGAAGCCGCATGGTTTCGACACGCTGGCAGTTCATGCCGGCGCCACCCCCGACCCCGCAACCGGCGCCATCAACCCGCCGATCTATCAGACCACGGCCTATCAGTTCAAAGATGCAGACCATGCGGCGCGGCTCTTTGGTCTGGAAGAGATCGGCTATATCTATTCACGTCTGACAAACCCGACCGTCTCGGCGCTGGTCGCCCGGGTAGCCGCCCTTGAAGGCGCTGTGGGTGGGATCGCCTGTTCGTCGGGCCACGCGGCGCAGATCATGGCGCTGTTCCCGCTGATGGGGCCTGGCAAGAATATCGTCGCCTCGACAAGGCTTTACGGCGGCACCATCACCCAGTTCAGCCAGACCATCAAACGCTTTGGCTGGTCGGCGAAATTTGTCGATACCGATGATCTGGGCGCGGTGGCGAAGGCTGTCGACAAGAACACCCGGGCTATTTTCGCCGAGACCATCGCGAATCCCGGCGGCTATATCACCGACATCCCGGCGCTCGCGAAAATCGCTGACCGCAAGGGCATCCCGCTGATCATCGACAACACCACGGCGACGCCGTATCTGTGCAACCCGATTGCGCTTGGCGCGACGCTGGTTGTGCATTCGGCGACGAAATACCTCACCGGCAATGGCACCGTCACCGGCGGCATCGTCCTCGATTCGGGCAAGTTCAACTGGTCGGAAAGCGATAAGTTTCCCTCGCTCTCGCAGCCCGAGCCCGCCTATCATGGCCTCGTGTTCCACCCGACTTTGGGCGGCATGGCCTATACCTTCCACTCCATCGCAGTCGGGCTCAGGGATCTGGGCATGACGATGAACCCGCAGGGCGCGCATTACACGCTGATGGGGATCGAGACGCTGGGTCTGCGGATGGAGCGTCATGTCGCCAATGCGAAGAAGGTCGCGGAATGGCTGGAGGCCGACCCCCGTGTCGAATTCGTCACCTGGGCCGGGCTGAAATCTTCGCCCTCGTATAAGAAGGTGAAGAAGATCACGCCGAAAGGCGCCGGGGCGCTGTTCACCTTCGCGCTGAAGGATGGCTACGACGCCTGTGTCAGCCTGATCAACAACCTGAAACTGTTCCGCCATGTGGCGAATCTCGGTGATACGCGGTCGCTGGTCATCCATTCCGCCTCGACCACCCATCGCCAGCTGACCGAAGAACAGCAGGTCAAGGCGGGGGCTGCGCCGAATGTGGTGCGGGTCTCGATCGGGATCGAGAATGCCGATGACATCATCGCCGATCTCGACCAGGCGATCACCGCCGCCACCGGCAAGAGCCGCTGACGTAAAGCCCTGCGGCGGGTTATCCCCGCCGCAGGATATTTGACAGGATCAGCCGCCGATTTCCCAGGTGATGGTGACGGTCGCCTGATAGCTGACATCGCCTTTTTGCACCGGGACCGAGGCGGCATCCGCCTTGAACATCGGCGCCGGGCCACCGCTATAGCCGCCGCCATCGGTCAGCGAGACCAGGTCACCCAGCTTGACCCCTGCCGCTTCTGCCAGGAGTTCGGCCCGCGCGCGCGCATCGGCCACGGCGAGCTTGCGCGCCTCGTCCAGCGCCGGGCGCGGGTCGACCAGGGCGAAGGTGACGCCGTTAAGGGTATTCGCCCCATCGGTCACAACCTGATCAAGGGTCGCGCCCAGCTTATCCAGATCGCGGATGCCCACCGTCAGGTAGTTCATCGCGGTAAAGCCGTCGATCTTCTGTGTACCCGAAGACGAATAGGAATTCGACCAGTTCGGATTGACCGAAAGACCCGAGGTCTGCATGTCACCCTCGGCCACGCCCAGCTCTTTCAGGCGCGCAATCACCTTCTCCATTTCGGCCGAGTTCAGCTTCAGCGCCGAACCCGCATTTTCCCCGACCGAGGTGACCCCGACCGAAATCGTCGCCATATCAGGCGCCTTCGAAACCGAGGCCTCACCATTGACGGTGATGACCGCCTTACCATCGGCCAGCACCGGCGAGGCCGCGATCAGCGCCGCGCCAAAGGCCGCGGCCGAAAGGGAGGTTTTGAACAAAGACCGCATACGCATGGAAGACTCCTTATCACTGCGACTGCTTACAGAACATTAACGCATGTCGAAGACCATTCCCTGGTCTGCTCACGGGTCTTTTTCTTTTATTCGGCGAAAAGCTGCTATAGGTAGGAGTGATCCCGTCCGGGCGCGTTTCCGCGCCCAGTTGTCCTGTGCTAGGCCTGTGGAATGAAACCAGATTTTGCCCTCAATTTCACCGATACCAGCATCGCGCTTCTGCACCGGACGGCGAAGGGCTGGCTGAAGATTGGTGAAACACCCTTCGACGCATCCGATCTTGAGGATGCGCTTGATTACATGCGCAAGACCGCTCTTGGCCTCTCGCCGGGCGGTTTTACAACCAAGCTGGTGATTCCGGCCTCGCAGATCCTTTATACCGAGGTGGATATCTCTGGCGGCGATGACGCCCGCACCGCGCAGGAAATCACCAATGCGCTTGTGTCGCGGACGCCGTACCGCCCGGATGAAATCGTCTGGGACTGGTTGCGGGGCGAAGGTCGCACCGCCCGGGTCGCCGCCGTGGCGCGCGAAACCCTGGCCGAGGCGGAAGCCTTTGCAACCACACATAAATTCAGCCCTGTTGCCTTTGTTGCTATCCCGGACGAGAGCGAATTCGACGGCGAGCCCTGGTTTGGCGAGACAGCGGATGCCCGCAATTTCCTCGCAGATGGCGAGGAGATCGAGCGCGACAGTGCCGCCATTTTGCTGATCGACGAGGCCCGCGCCGCCCGCCGCCGCGCGAAAGCCGCACGCCAGGCCGAGATCGAAGCCGCAAGCCAGAGCGAATCGCACCCCGAAGCCGAAGCGGAAAGCACTGGTGCCGCAGCCGCTGAACAGGACTGGTCTGCGACCGGCGCTCCTGCGACCGCCGAAGCAGAGCTGCCACTTGCGGCGCAACCGGCGGCAGAATCACTCCCCGAAGAGCCCAAAGCCTTCCCTTCTGTGGAAGAGGCACCGGAAGTCGCCTTTGGCGGGGCTCCGGCTGCTGCGGCTGATGCGGCTGCTCCACCGGCTGCGGCTGTTTCGACTGCCGCGCGCGAGGCGCAGGCTGAATTGCCCCTGCATTCCGACAAAGGCTTTGACGAACCAGCCCCCTTTGTCCGGGCGGCCGCGCCGGCACATGCCTCACCCCCCGTGGCTCAGGCGCCAGGCCCGCGCGTCACGATCACAGAAATCACGCCGCTTGGCAGTGTAGCCACCCCCGCCGTTGAGCCTTCGGCCGCGCCGGTCCCCCCCGCTGCCGCGTCGCCGCGGGTCAGCCTGACTGCCGGAGTGGTCCAGGCCCCCGTCACGCCAGCCGTTTCCGCCCCAGCCCCGGCTCCGGCCGCACCGGCGGCGTCCCCTGTTGAGGCGGACCCTGTCGAGGCGGACCCGGACGAGGCGCCCTTCGCGCATGTGCCGGAAAACACGTCCTTCCCCGAGACCGACGAGGCCCCGGATCTGCCCCCGCTGCCGCATCTGGCGCGCCGCATGGCAGGGCTTGCACCGGCGACAGGGCAACCGGCAGCGCCCGGGCCGCTCGCGCGGGCCTCGGCGCTGAACCAGGCTTCGGGGGGCCAGGCTTCGGGCCCGGCCTCCTCCCCACGTGTGCACCCCGCGGGTCAGACCGGTGTTGCCGGCAAATCGGCAGCTCCGATCGGCACCATTGACGACGACCTGCCGCCCGCGCCTTCGGCCGCAACCCTTGCCGCCTATGGCCGCTCGGGCAGGAACGCCCCCGTCAATGCACCGCGTACCGCCATTTCTTCCGCTCCGCCGGTGATGGCCGGAGATGACGCGCGGGCGGCTCCGACCGCCACACCGGCTGCGATACCGGGCGATCCTGTCGGGTTCGCAGCGCCAGTCCGCAACGGCGCAGCAACAGGCGCCGCTGCCAAGACCGCGCGCGGAGTTGGCAGCCTTGCCGGCCTTATCACCGCGCCATCAATCCCCGGCACCCGCAAGACCCGCGCGCAATCCGCTGCCGCAGGCCAGATGCCGGCCGGTGCCAGGCCCCGTGCGACCGACGGCACTGATGACGCAGCCCGCAGCCTCAGCCAGTCGCCCTTTGCCCCCCGCAACAGCAAGGGCAAACCGCGCTTTCTGGGCCTCATCCTGACCGCTATCCTGTTGCTTTGCCTTGCTCTTGTTGCGGCCTGGTCGTCTTTCTACCTCTCCTCCAACCGCACCTCCGGCGAGGAGGAGACCCAGTTCGCCGGCGCCTCTGCAGGCGAGGGCTCAACGGTCAGCGTGGATGACGAGATGCTGGCCGACGGGCTTGACCCCGAGGCAGAAGGCGAGACGGCGCACCAGGTTGCGACCGCCACCGAAGCCGCCGACGTGCCTGATGCAGCCACGGATCCGGCACCGGAAACCGCGCTGGAGAGCGAAAGCCCCGCAGCGGTTGCCTTGCTTGATGCCGAGGATGAGATCTTCCTTTCCAGCTCGGATGCGCCGCCGCCTGCCTTTGATGCGCTCTCGCTGCCCGGGCCCGACACCTCGGCCGAAGCGCCACCGGGGGCTCCGATGCCGCCGCCGCCCTTTGGCACTGTCTATCGTTATGACGAAAACCAGATGCTGATGCCAACCGCTGCGGGGCTGCCAACCCCCGGCGGTTATATGCTTTTCGAAGGTAAGCCGCCGCGCGTGCCACCGCCGCGCAGCGCCGCAGCCACCGCCGCAGCTGAAGCCGCCCGTGCCGCCACCGCAGCCGCCTCTGCCCCCGCAGCGGAAGCCGCCTCCGGAACCACTTCCGAATCCGCGCCGGGCACCGCCGCCACGACGCCTTTGGGCGAGACCACTGCCGCCCCGGCCGGAGCGGCGGGCAATCCGTCTCTGGCCGGAGGGGCTGTCGGCACCGCTGCGGCAACCGTCACCGCCGCCACGACGGAACCCGCAGCCCAGCCCGATCCCGAACTTGCCGACCGCCGCCCCCGCGCCCGTCCGGACCGGCCCGCAACCGATGATGACGCGGCTCTGCAGCCCGCAACCGCTCCGGTTGATTTCGCCAGCCTGCGCCCCCGGCAGCGCCCCGCCCTTGTCGAAGCCGCAAGTGCAAAGGCCCGTGCCGATACGGCTGCCGCTTCGCTTGCCAATGAAGAAGACGTCCAGCTTGCCTCGGCCACTGTCCCTGCGACAGCCGGGCTCAGCGCGGCCGAGTTGGCCAACCCGTCGCTCATGACAATCTCGCGGCGCCCCGCGGCGCGCCCGCAGGATTTCAGCCGTGCCATCGAGGCGGCAGTTGCCGCTGCAGTTCGTGCCCCGGAGCCCGCGCCCGCGCCGGTCGAGACCGCCTCTGCCCCTGCGCCCCAGCCGGCGCCAAAGGGCAAGGCCGCCGCGAAACCCGAAGAGCATGATGAGATTGACGAGCCGGAAGTTGCATCCGGCCCGGCACCGAGTATCCCGACCAAGGCCAGCGTCGCGAAACAGGCAACCTATGCCAAGGCAATCAATCTGTCGAAAATCAATCTGATCGGCGTCTATGGCCAGCCCTCCAAACGCTACGCTCTGGTGCGGACCGCGAATGGCAAATATCACAAGGTCTCGGTCGGCGACCGGATCGACGGTGGTCAGGTCAGGGCGATCACCCAGAATGAGGTGCGCTATCAGAAAGGTGGCCGGCTGGTCGCGCTGGAAATGCCCAAAGGCTGACAGCGCCAGACTGTTTAAGAACTGAAAAAGGGGCCGGATGATCCGGCCCCTTTTTCATGTCAGATGTTCGAAAAGGGCAAGCTCAGGCGCCGCTGACCCCGGCCTCGGCAAAGGTCGCCATGCCGGAATGGCAGGCCAGCGCCGCCCGGATCAGGCCAAGCGCGACCCCTGCGCCCGAACCTTCGCCAAGCCGCAGCCCCAGGGACAACAGCGGCTCTTTGCCAATCGCCTGCAAAAGCCTGCCATGCGCGCCCTCGGCGCTTTGATGCGCGGCCATACAGTGATCCAGCGCCCCTGGCTGCGCGCGTTCCAGCACCGCCGCCGCCGCACAGGCGATAAACCCGTCAAGCAGCACCGGCACCCGCAATAGCCGGGCATGCAGCACGGCACCGGTCATCGCGGCCACTTCCCGCCCGCCAAGCCGGCGCAGCGCTTCGAAAGGGTCGGCCAGATGACCGTCATGCAGAGCAAGCGCCAGTGCCACGGCGGCCTCTTTGCGCCGCAAACCGGCATCATCCAGCCCGGTGCCGCGACCGCACCAGCCCGCAATCCCGCCATCATGTCCGAAAAGCGCCGCTGACAGCGCCGCCGCCGATGTCGTATTGCCGATCCCCATTTCGCCCGCGATGTAAAGATCGGTGCCGGGCCGCACAGATTGCCAGCCGGCCTGCAGCGCAGCGACGAACTCCGCCTCCTCCATCGCGGGGGCTGCACAAAAATCCCGGGTCGGGCGGTCCAGATCCAGCGCGATCACCTCAAGCTCTGCGCCGAAGGTCCGGGCGAGCTGGTTGATCGCGGCCCCGCCCTGGCGGAAATTCTCGACCATCTGCACCGTCACCTCGGCCGGAAAGGCCGAAATGCCGCGCGCCGTCACACCGTGATTGCCGGCGAAAACCGTGATCTGCACCCGCCCGGCCTCGGGCACTGCCCGGCCCTGCCATGCGGCAAGCCAGCGGGTGATCTCCTCCAGCCGGCCAAGCGCGCCGGGGGGTTTTGTCAGAACGGCATCACGCGCCCTGGCCGCAGCAACGGCGCCCGCATCCGGGGCCGGCAGTACGGCACAAAGGGCACGAAACTCAGCGAGGGTGACCGGATCCGGGCTTTGCATGGAATTCTCCGGGAAAGCGGCGCCATTACAAGACGCCGGAAAAGGCGCAGGACAGGAGCGGGAGTTGATCCCGCCGCGCCCAGCGGTTACCCCATGATGATGCGCCGTTCCAGCCGGAAAGCCCCGATGACCAAAAACAGCCCGCAACCCGCGCGCTTCCCCGCCGGGCGTATCCTCCAGGACCTGCCTTCGGCCTTTGCGCTCCTGACCCGGCTGCCGGTTCCGGCGCATCGCCACAGCGGCGCGTCAAGCGCCTGGGCCTGGCCGCTGGTCGGCCTTATATGCGGGGCGATCGGCGTGGCAGTGATCTGGCTTGGAGAGGCGGCAAGGCTCTCGCCGGGTGTGATCGCCGCGATGGCGATGGCCGTGATGGCGATGGCGACCGGCGGGCTGCATGAAGACGGTCTCGCCGATACCGCCGACGGGCTTTTCGGGGGCCGCACGCGGGAACGCCGGCTCGAGATCATGAAAGACAGCCATATCGGCAGCTTTGGAACCCTCGCGCTGCTGCTGGTGACGCTGGCCGTCTGGTCGGCGCTCACCGCGCTGATCCGCACCGGGCAGGCGGTGCCGGCGCTGCTGGTGGCTGCCGCATTGTCGCGCGCGCCGATGGCAGCGATCATGGCGGCCTTGCCGCCGGCACGCCAGACCGGGCTTTCGGCAGCAAGCGGCCGTCCGGGGCTTGCTACGGCGCTGATGGCGGTGGTGATCGGGTGCGGGCTCGCGCTGGCGATTGGCGGGCGTCAGGCGCTCCCCGCGCTGCCGGCGGTGCTGATCATCTGCGGGCTGCTGGCCGCCTCGGCCGCACGACGCATCGGCGGCCAGACCGGCGATATCCTTGGCGCAAGTCAGCAGCTGGCCTTTGCCGCCAGCCTTGCGGTCTTCGCCTGACGCCACGAGAACAACCGCGCTGGCTCTTGCGTCTGCGCCCACATTGGCGCAAATGACCCGCCTGTGTTAAGAAGCCAAATGAACAGCGGAACGGCCCCATGACCTCGCGCGAAGAAAAACGCCAGATGAAATCGGCCGCGAGGCTCTACGCGGTTCAGGCCCTCTACCAGATGGAGATCTCTGGCCAGACGGTCAAAGCCGTGAGCCGGGAGTTCGAAGCTCATCGCTTCGGTGCCAGCTATGAAGAGGGCGATTTCGCCGAAGGCGATACCGATCTGTTCCGCAGCCTCGTCGAACATGCGGTCAACTGGCAGGCGCTGGTCGATCAGATGACCGATCGCGCGCTGGTGGCAAAATGGCCGATTGACCGGATTGATCCGGTGATCCGGGCGCTGTTCCGCGCCGCCGGGGCCGAACTGACCCAGATGGACACGCCGCCGAAAGTGGTGATCAACGAATTCGTCGACATTGCCCGCGCCTTCTTCCCCGAAGGCCGCGAGCCGGCTTTCGTCAATGCGGTCCTTGATCATATGGCGCGTGAGGCAAAGCCCGCGTCCTTCTGATCGGGCGCCCCCGGGCTTTCAGGAGCGGGTACTTCATGCCAGGCTGGAACCTGTCATGAGACCGGGAATCACCCGGAAGGAGATCAGATGCGCCCCTTCACTGCCTTGTCCCTTGTCCTGGCCACCAGCCTTACTTTCGCCGCAGGAGGTGCCATGGCCGCCGAAACCATAACCGGCGGCGAATGGCTTGTGATCGCCCAGGACGGCGTGCGGGTCAGCTATGAGGCCAGCTTTGCGATCGATGCAGACGGCCAGATCACCGGAAAAGCGCCCTGCAACCGCTATTTCGGGCCGAACCAGGCCGAGCTGCCGGCGCTTGCGCTGACCGCGATTGCCTCGACACGGATGGCCTGTGACCGGATGGCGGATGAGCATGCCTATCTGACAGCCCTTGGCGCGATGACCGGTGCCGAGATCCGGGGCGAGACACTGGTCCTGACCGGGCCCGATGACAGCAGCCTGGAATTTGCCCGTGATCCTGGGTCGAAATCACTGGTCTGTGATACCTGCGGCGGCTGATCCTGTCGTCCTGACCTCAGCCGAGCGCCGCCGAAAACAGGTCATGCGCGCTGTCATAGAACCGCGCGCGATGCTCGGGCGTCTCCATCGGAACCTCGTGACGCGCGCCGGGATAGAGATCCAGCCGCCCGCCCTGCCAGGCCCGCATCCGCCGCAGGATCGGGCCGGGCAAGACGATATGTTCACGGCTGCCAAGCGCCACCAGCGAGGGCAAAGCCGGCGCAGGGATCCGCGTCATCCGGGCGCATTCGCGCAACGCATCGCGCAACCAGCCCAGCGATGGCCCCCCAAGCCGCAGCCCCGGCTCGGTTTCCAGCTGCCGGCGCAGCCAGGACCAGGTGGGCGCATCTCCGGTCAGGTGATTCTTCTCGAAACTGGTGCGCAGGATATAGCTTTGCGCCGAGGTGCTGGGCGCATAGCCGCGATCCTGCGGCAAAGCGAGCGGCAGGCGTTGCATCAGCCCGGCCAGCGGCTTGCCCCAGATCGGGATGCGTATCCCCCACATCGGCGCCGAAAAGGCCGTGGCCCGGAACGGCAACCCCCGTGTCAGCGCCCGGAGCCCGATCAGCCCGCCCATAGAATGCGACATCTGCATCAAAGGGCCGCTCACACCCAGCCCTGCGCCCTCTGCGGCAATCCAGCTCAGCACAGCATCCAGATCGCGCTGATAATCGGTAAAATGCTCGACATGGCCCAGCATGGGATCAGGCAGCGCACGCGGCGACAGACCCTGGCCGCGCCAGTCCAGCGTGACCATCGACCAGCCACGCTGCTGCATCTCGCGCGCGGCGGGCCCGTATTTCTCGACATATTCGGTGCGCCCGGGCAGCAAAACCACCGTTCCAAGCGCCCCACCCGGCCAGTAACCAAGCCTTATCCGCACCCCGTCCGATGCCCGGAGCCAGACCGCGCGCCCCCCTTCGGGCCCATCGGCAAGACTGTCGAACAGGGGTGCTGCTTCGCTCACGACAGGGCGGATCCGAGCTTCATCGCCATGCCCATCGCGCCGTCAACCGAAAGCTTGCCGGTCATAAAGGCCATGGTCGGGTTCATATCGCCTTCGAGGATCGCCCGGAAGGTCTCGGCGCTGGCGGTCAGCGTGACATCCGCCTCTTCATCGCCTGCCCGCACCCCCTGGCCGTCCAGCATGATCGCCCCCTCGCCTGTGATGACGAATTTCGCCACGCCATCGAACCCGCCCGACAGTTTCGCTGCCAGCTTTTCGATAGCCTTGTCGATGAGGTCGCTCATGTCACGTCTCCCTTTCGTTACCCGGAGACCGCTGGCATTTTGCCACCGATCGGTTACGATCCCCTATATGAAAGCGCAGTTCCGGTTTCACAATCATATCGTTGCGGCAATATTTCCGCTGGTCCTGTCGCTTTTCGCGGCCCAGAGCGGATTTGCCCAGGATGCAGGCAAGCTCGACGATCTCTATAACCGGCTGAAGGACGCCGATGAAGGCGCCGCCCTCAGGATCGAAGGTGAGATATTCACCGAATCGGGCAAATCTGGCTCGGCAACCATCGACATCCTGATGCGGCGCGGCTCCGAGGCGCTGGAGGCCGGCAAGAGTGCCGCCGCAATCGAACATCTGACCGCAGCGGTCGATCATGCGCCGGATTTCATCGAGGCCCGCGCCACCCGCGCGGTGGCCTATTATTCCGATGGCGAGATCGGCCCGGCTATTGCAGATCTCGGCTGGGTGTTGGAACATGAGCCACGCCATTTCGTGGCCTGGTCCATCCTTGGCACCATTCTCGAGGAATCGAATATGCCGGAACGCGCCCTTGCCGCCTATCGGTCGGCTGCGGCCATTCATCCGCATATCCCCGAGGTGAAGGACGCCATCGGCCGGCTGGAAAAACAACTCGAGGGCCAGGCCCTCTGACTGCGGGAAACCTGATCTGATGGATGCCCGTAGTAAAGACGAGCGTGGCCGGGTAACGGCGCTGCTCGGACCGACCAATACCGGCAAGACCCACCACGCGATCGAGCGGATGCTGACGCACCGGACCGGTGTGATCGGGCTGCCGCTGCGTCTGCTGGCGCGCGAAGTCTATGAGCGTGTCGTGGCAAAAGCGGGCGTCAGCCGGGTGGCGCTGGTCACCGGCGAAGAGCGCATCATCCCCGATCGCACCCAGTACTGGGTCGCCACAACCGAGGCGATGCCGCTGGAGATCGGCGCCGATTTCGTCTGTGTCGATGAGATCCAGCTGGCCTCCGACCCCGAACGCGGTCACGTCTTCACCCACCGCCTGCTCCATGCGCGCGGCCTGATCGAGACGCTGTTTCTGGGATCTGACACGATGCGCGGCGCGATTGCCGGGCTGGTGCAGAACCACTCTTACGTCAAACGCGACCGTTTCTCGACTTTGACCTGGTCAGGTTCGAAAAAGATAAGCCGGATGCCGGAAAGATCGGCAATCGTCGGGTTTTCTGTTGAAAATGTATATGCGATTGCCGAGCTGATCCGCCGCCAGAAGGGCGGCTGCGCGGTGGTGATGGGCGCGCTTTCGCCCCGCACCCGCAACGCCCAGGTCGAACTTTATCAAAATGGCGATGTCGATTACCTGGTTGCAACCGATGCCATCGGCATGGGGCTGAACCTCGACATCAAACATGTGGCCTTTTCCTCGACCTCGAAATTCGACGGGCGGCGGATGCGGGCGCTCTTGCCGCAGGAGATCGCCCAGATCGCAGGCCGCGCAGGGCGCCATACCGAGAATGGCACTTTCGGCGTCACCGGCGAGGCGCGGCCGTTTTCTTCGGAACTGATCGACCAGATCGAGGCACATAAGTTCGCCCCCGTCAAAAAACTGATGTGGAGGAATGCCGATCTCGATTTCGGATCGGCCAGCCATCTGATCCGCTCGCTGGAGCAGCCAACCTTCAATGACTGGCTGTCGCGCGCCCGCGATGCCGATGACGTCGTGGCGTTGAAGGCCCTGTCTGCAATGCCTGAGGTCCAGGACAGACTGACCAGTCCGAAACGGGTGATGCTCCTCTGGGATGTCTGCCGCATCCCCGATTTCCGCAATATTTCGGAAACCGATCACCACACCCTGCTGGCGCGGATTTTCGACTTTCTCGTCGGGCGCGGCATTGGCGGCGGGCGCATCCCGTCGGACTGGCTGGCAAAGGCCGTGGCCCGGATCGACAAAACCGATGGCGATATCGACCAGATTTCGCGCCGCCTGGCACATATCCGCACCTGGACCTACGTTGCGCAGCGCAAAAACTGGGTGGATGACGAATCCCATTGGCGGGGAGAGACCCGCGCGGTAGAAGACCGCCTGTCAGATGCGCTGCACCAGCGGCTGACGCAACGATTTGTCGACCGGCGGACAAGCGTATTGCTTCGCCGGTTGAAGCAGAAGGAGGACCTCGTGGCAGAGGTGAATGACAAAGGCGAAGTGACCATCGAGGGCCAGTTCACCGGCAAGCTCGAAGGGTTCCGCTTCCAGCAGGACGCAAGCGCATCGGCAGATGAGGGCAAGACCCTCCGTCAGGCCGCAATCCAGGCGCTGAGGCCTGAATTCAGCCTGCGCGCGGACCGCTTTTACAACGCGCCCGACACCGAGATGGATTTCACCGAGCAGGGGGGCCTGATGTGGGGCAACTCGGCGGTGGGCAAGCTCGTGAAGGGCGCCGATCCGCTGAAGCCCTCGGTCGAGGCTTTCGTTGATGAGGAAGCCGGCGATGACGTGATCGAAAAGGTCCGCCGCCGGTTGCAGCATTTCATCGACCGCAAAGTCGCCGCGCTTTATGAGCCGCTGCTGGCGCTTGGCCGCGACGAGACGCTGACCGGGCTGGCGCGGGGCTTTGCCTTCCGCCTGACCGAAGCGCTTGGCGTCATCCCGCGCGAGCAGGTCGCGAATGAGGTCAAGGAGCTTGACCAGGAAGCCCGTGGTGCTTTGCGCAAGCATGGCATCCGGTTCGGCCAGTACACGATCTTCCAGCAGGCTTTGCTGAAACCGGCGCCGACCCGGCTGCGGCTTGTGCTCTGGTCCTTGTGGAACGGCCTCTCGGAATTCCCCGAAAGCCCGCCCCCGGGCCTCGTGACCATTCCGAACATCGCCGAAGTGCCGAAGGAGCATTATGCACTTTCGGGCTACCGCCCGGCGGGAACCCGCGCCATCCGCATCGACATGCTGGAACGCCTCGCCGATATCCTGCGCCAGAAAGACAGCCGCGCAGGCTTTGAAGCGGTGCCGGACATGCTCTCGATCACCGGCATGACGCTGGAGCAGTTTTCGGATCTGATGGGTGGTCTGGGCTATAAGGCCGAAAAGGGCGAGCGCCCGCGCGTAAAGGCGGCAACGCCTGCCGTGGCGCCGGAGGCCGAGGTGGCCGCCGCGCTGGAGGCCGCGATTGCCTCCGGTCAGCCGATCCCGGAAGAGGTCTCGCTGCTGGCGCCCGCGCCTGAGCCGGAGCCGGAGCCTGCCCCCGAGGCAGAGGTCGGGGCAGAAGGTGAGGCATCGGCCGAAGCCGCCGCACCCGAGATGGAGGTCTATTACACCTTCACCTGGGCCCCGAAGCCGCGCTTCCAGCGCCCTGAACGTGGTGCGCCGCGCGGGGATCGTCCGCAGGGGGACCGCCCGCAAGGGGATCGTCCGCAGGGCGAACGCCGCGAGCGTCCGCAGGGTGAGCGGCGGGACCGCCCGCAAGGCGAGCGCCGTGACGGCGAGAAGTCCGGTGAGCGTGGCCCCCGCAAGGAGTTCGGCAATCGCGACGGCGGCCGTGACAACAATCGTGGTGGCAAGCCGGATGGCAAGCATGGCGGCAAACACGGCAAACCGGGCCAGCGTCACGAAGGCGCCAAATCCTTCGAGGCCCGCCCGCCCCGGAAAGACAAGCCGATCGACCCCGACAACCCCTTCGCCGCGCTGCTGGCACTGAAGGGCAAGGTCTGAGCCTTGGCGAAGACCGGTGGCGGCAGATCGGGGGCCGGCAAAACTAAAGGAGGCCGGGGCGGAGACGCTCCGGCTTCGCTCGTTCCGGCCTCCGGGATCCGCGCGGGAAGCGAGCCGAAACTGCGGCTCGACAAATGGCTCTGGCAGGCCCGATTCTTCAAAACCAGGACCCTGGCGGCGCTGGTGATCGAAGAGGGCCATATAAGGGTGAACGGAACCCCGGTTTCGCGCCCGTCGCGAGAGGTCGGGCCGGGGGATGTGCTGACATTCCCGCAGGGAAGAAATATCCGCCTGATCCGTGTATTGGGAACAGGTGTTCGCCGCGGACCGGCCTCCGAGGCACAGGCGCTCTTTCTTGACCTCGATGCCCCTGTCGTGACACCTCAACGCCTTGAATGATCCGGCCCACTGGCTTAACTGACGCCTCAGAGAGTGTTCCGGAACCGTCCCATGACCTATGTCGTCACAGACAATTGCATCGCCTGCAAATTCACCGATTGCGTCGAAGTCTGCCCGGTGGACTGCTTCTACGAGGGCGTGAACACTCTGGTCATCCATCCGGATGAATGTATCGATTGCGGCGTGTGCGAACCGGAATGCCCGGCAGATGCGATCCGCCCCGATACTGAACCGGATATGGAGGAATGGGTCGCCTTCAACCGTAAATATGCCGAGATCTGGCCGGTGATCACCGAGAAACGCGATCCGTTGCCGGGCTATGCCGACCGGGATGGCGAGGCCGGCAAGCTGGAGAAGTACTTCGACCCGGCACCGGGCGAAGGCAGCTGAGACGCCAGGTCAATCCAGGCTTCATCCCGCAGGCTCACATTAAATCCCGATATATCCCGATCGCGTGAAATTCGGGCAGATCCTTCGCGTTTCGCGGCGTGGTGCTCTGACCTGACCGCTCAGGACGGTTGGAATCGGGGCGATTCTGTGTTATGGTTCTTTCATAAACCATCATGGATGCCTGATTCTGCCTCAGGACTGCTCGCCTGAGACAGCTATTCTTGTGACAATATTGCCCTTCACCACAGGCCCCCGGCAGCGGGCGCTGCCTGGGAAGGGTCTTGTTCGTCATGACGAATGGTTGTGCGTGCGGAATACCTGCATCTGACCGAGGAAGCGTCTGAATGACCAAGTCGAAGAAGCCTGATTTCCGCCCCAACGAGTTCGTTGTCTACCCTGCTCACGGTGTTGGCAAGATCATCTCTATCGAAGAGCAGGAGATTGCCGGTTTCAAACTGGAACTCTTCGTCATCACCTTCGAAAAGGACAAGATGACCCTGCGGGTTCCGACCAATAAGGCGACCGATGTGGGGATGCGCGCCCTCTCGGCCCCTGATGTGGTGACCAGGGCGCTGGAAACGCTGAAGGGCAAGGCCCGGGTGAAGCGCGCCATGTGGTCGCGCCGCGCGCAGGAATATGAGCAAAAGATCAACTCGGGCGATCTGATGGCGATTGCCGAAGTGGTGCGCGACCTGCACCGCACCGATGATCAGCGCGAGCAAAGCTATTCCGAGCGTCAGCTCTATGAAGCAGCACTTGAGCGCCTGACCCGCGAAGTCGCCGCTGTTTCGGGCGTAGACGAGGCCGGCGCACAGAAGAAAGTCGAAGAAGTCCTGGTTTCGCGCGCAGCCTGACCTCTCGGACTGAAATCGGTCAGAAATGCCAAACGGCGGCCTCATCCGGGGCCGCCGTTTTCAATCACCCGGCTCAGTCATGGGGGCGCCGAAATCTGTACAGATTTCGGGCCGGTTTCTGATCAGAAACCGGGGGCCAGGCGGAAAGTTTTGATCCCCTGCCCCGTTTCAGCGCCACTCTGCCAGTCGGGCTACATAGCGCGCCATCGTATCGACCTCGAGATTGACCAGATCACCCTCGGCCAGCTTGCCCCAGGTCGTGACCTTGCGCGTATGGGGGATGAAATTCACCCCGAAGTCACGCCCCTCGACTTCGTTCACCGTCAGGGACGTACCGTTCAGCGCCACCGAGCCCTTCTGCGCGATGTATTTGGCCAGCTCCTCAGGTGCGCGGAAGGTCACCCGCAGGCTGTCGCCCTCCGGGGCCATCCGCACCACCTCGGCCACGCCGTCGACATGGCCCGAGACGATATGCCCGCCAAGCTCATCGCCCACTTTCAGCGCCCGCTCCAGGTTGAGCCGCGCGCCCACATGCCAGCCGGAGAGATTGGTCTTCGAAACCGACTCGGCGCTGATTTCGACATCGAACCAGTTGCGCGGCTCTGTCCCTTTCTCGATGACCGTCAGGCAGACGCCCTCGCAGGCGATTGATGCGCCAAGGTCGATCCCCGCAGCCGGATAGGCGGTCGCGATTCTCGCACGCAGATCACCGCGTTGCTCCAGTTCGATGATTTCGCCAATATCGGTCACGATTCCGGTGAACATCGCCATCCCTCTTTGCCGCTTAAATCCTGACTGCAGGTCTATCCCCGCCGGCTTCCCGCTGGCAAGCCCCGCCACTGCCACCGGCGATTTAGGCCCATAGCTGCGACCATGACCGCGGCATGGCCCAGGCCGCGCCCTAATCCTGCCGCAAGCACCGGTAGAATTGCCCCATAGGCAAGTGCGGCAACACCGGATATCCGGGCCAGAGCAGCAGCGAAGTTCACAGATGACTGGTGGGTATGAAACCGGAAGAGACCAAACATTTTCTGTTGCTGCAGGGTCCGCATGGGCCCTTCTTCTCACGTCTTGGAAAGATGCTCAGCCATTCCGGCGCAAAGGTCTGGCGCGTCGGCTTCAACCGGGGCGACCGCGCGCTCTGGCATGACGGCGCGAGCTATATTCCCTGGCGCGGCCGCCCGGAAGACTGGCCGGCAGGGTTTGCCGCCATCATCGAGGAAAAGGGCATCACCGACCTGGTGCTTTATGGCGACACCCGCCCCAATCATGCCAAAGCCATCGCCGTCGCGCGCGCGATGGGCGTGACCATCCATGTCTTCGAAGAGGGCTATCTGCGCCCCTATTGGGTGACATATGAGCGCAATGGCTCGAACGGCAATTCCCGGCTGATGGATACGAGCGTCGATGAGATGCGCGCCGCCCTTGCACGTACAGATACCGATCTGCCCGATGCTCCGGCACGGTGGGGCGATATGCGCCAGCATATGTTCTGGGGCGCGCTCTATCACTGGTTCGTCTGGGCCGGGTTCTGGGATTATCGCAATTTCCGCCCGCATCGCGCCCTTACCGTGCGCCAGGAATTCCTGCTCTATGTAAAGCGGCTCTGCCTCCTGCCCTTCCACGCGCTGGAACGCCGCCTGGCCACCTGGCGCATCCGCTATGGTGGTTTCCCCTATCATCTGGCGATCCTGCAGCTGGAACATGATGCCAGCTTCCGTGACCATTCGCCCTTCACCACCATGGGCGAGTTTCTCGATGTGGTGATCCAGGGCTTTTCTGAGGGCGCGCCGAAACACCACCATCTCGTCTTCAAAGCGCATCCGCTGGAAGACGGGCGCATCGCGGTGAAATCGACCATCCGGCGGCTCGCGCAACAATATGGTGTGGCCAGACGCGTGCATTTCGTGCGCGGCGGCAAACTCGCCGCATTGCTGAACCATGCGAGGTCTGCGGTGACAGTGAATTCGACCGCCGGGCAACAGGCGCTCTGGCGCGGATTGCCGCTGCGCACCTTTGGGCGTGCGGTCTATTCCAAGCCGGAATTCGTCTCTTCCCAGCCTGCCGCGCAGTTTTTTGCCGAAGGAAAACGCCCCGATACCCGCGCCTATCGCGATTACCGGCATTATTTGCTCGAGACCAGTCAGGTCGCCGGTGGCTTCTACTCCTCGCGTGGACGGCGTGAATTACTACGACAGGTTGTGGATATGCTGCTCTCCGGGCAGGATCCCTATGATGCTTTGACCAGCGGAAACGCGGCACCAAGGCAACAGTTGCGGCTGGTGACCTGAATTTCCGAAAACCAGAGACTTTCAATTTCCGTGATATTCCGTATTGTTGCGGTCAAAACTTGAGGCAAATCCGCTAAAGGAGCCCGAGCAGTGATCGGACATACCACGAGGGGGGCGAAAGCCCTGGCCTTGATCGCCATTGTCGCCGTGACCGCGAGTTGCGGCCTGCCGCGGTCTGGGCCGAACAAGAAAGAGATATTTGCAGGCTCGGTCCTGAAAGAGGGCGATGCCTTTATCGTCAGCGTCAATCCAAGGGTCACGCGCGCCACCGCCGTGCTGCCGTCTTTCGGGTTTTCAGACAGCTTCCAGAAGGCGGGCAAGATGGGGTCGGACACGATCTCGAATGGCGACCTGCTGTCGATCACCGTGTTTGAAAACGTCCGCGACGATCCGCTTCTGGGCAATACCGGCCAGCGCGTCTCGCAGCTGACCGAGGTCCAGGTCGACGGCCAGGGCTTTGTCTTCATCCCTTATGCCGGCCGGATCAAAGCCGCCGGCACTTCGGTCGAGGCCGTGCGCTCCGCCATCACCCGCAAGCTTGATGCGCAAACGCCGGACCCGCAGGTCCAGGTGGCGCGCGTGGCCGGCGACGGCTCGACCGTGACGATCAACGGCTCGGTCACCGCCCCGGGTGTCTTCCCGATCGAACAGCCGACCCGCACGCTGGCCTCCATGCTGGCCCGTGCCGGCGGTGTCGTGATCGACCCGTCAACTGCGCTTGTGCGCGTGACCCGTGGTGGTCAGACCGGCAAGATCTGGCTGAAAGATCTCTGGGCCAATCCGAAAATGGATATCGCGCTTCGTCCCGGCGACCGGATCGTGATCGAGGAAGATGAACGCAAGTTTACCGCCCTTGGTGCGACCGGCACGCAAACCGTGGTCCCGTTCGAGAGCGAAAGCCTCTCGGCCATCGAGGCCCTGGCCACGGTGGGCGGATTGCAGACCATGGCCGCCGACCCGACCGGTGTCTTCGTCTTCCGCAACGAGCCCGAAGCCATCGCCAATGCCGTGCTCGGCCGCAGCGATCTCAGGGGCGATCAGCGGGTGGTCTATGTGCTCGACCTGACCGCGCCGACCGGCATGTTCGAGGCACGCGACTTCCTCGTCCGCGATGGCGACACCGTCTATGTCACCGAAGCGCCCTATGTTCAGTGGCAGAAATCGCTTTCTGTGCTGACGGGATCCGCCGGGGCCGCGGCGAGCATCAACTCCGCCGCCGGCAACTGAGGCCAGCATTGGCCGTCGAACGTGACCCGAAACCAGAGGCCGCCGTGGTGATCCCACGGCGGCTTTTCCATCAGAACCTGTCCTTCCTGCGCGACCGCCGGCTGAAGCGGATCCTTGCCCTGGCCGGGCATGAGCTGCGCTTCGGCCTCCCGAAACCGGGCGACGGCGTCGTGGTCTGGGGTGCCAGCCCCACCGCCTGGCGCGGCGAGAAAGTGGCGGCAAAACGCGGTGTGCCGCTGGTGCGGCTGGAGGATGCGTTTCTGCGCTCGATCCGGCCGGGGCGGATGGGCGAACCCGGGCTGGGCCTGCTGATCGACGCAGAAGGGATCCATTTCGACCCTTCGGATATCTCGCTGACCGAGCGGATTCTCTCGACTGATCCCTTAGACAATTCGAACATTCTGAGCCGCGCAAAGGTCGGAATCGAGCGGCTTCGCGCGCTTGAATTGTCCAAATACAATCTGCACGACATTTCCCTTCCGCCACCACCGCCGGGCTATGTGCTGGTGGTTGATCAGACCGTGAACGATGCCTCGCTGCGGGCTTCGGGTGCGGATCGGGGATCTTTCGAGGAAATGCTCGAGACCGCGCGCCGCGACTGGCCGCATCTGCCGATCCTGATCCGCGCGCATCCTGAAACTGCCAGGGGGCTGCGCCCCGGTCATTACGGGCCCGAGCACCTGCGCGACCCGGACGGGCCGGGGATCAGCTTTTCCGACCCCGCCATCCCGCCTTACGCGCTGCTGGAAGGCGCGGTGGCGGTCTATACCGTGTCGTCACAGCTTGGGTTTGAGGCGATCCTTGCCGGGCATCGCCCCCGCGTCTGGGGACTGCCCTTCTATGCCGGCTGGGGGCTGACTGAAGACCGCACCCCGCCGTCCCGCCGCAAGCGCAAGCTGACACGGGCGCAGCTCTTTGCCGGCGTGATGATCATCGCGCCCCGCTGGTATGACCCATGCCGCGACCGGCTGTGCAGCTTTGAAGAGGTGGTCGATCAGCTGGAGGCCGAGCTGCGCGCCTTTCGTCAGGATCGCCACGGCCATAGCGCCCTGGGGATGCGCTTGTGGAAGCGCGGGCGGTTGCAGGCATTTTTCGGGCGGGAAAAGCCGCTGAGGTTCATCAACCGGGCGGTGCAGGCAAAGGCGGAAAGCCTGCTGGTCTGGGCCGGGAAAGCGCCGGCCACGCTGCCGCCAGGCGCGCTCAGGGTCGAGGATGGGTTCCTGCGTTCACGCGGGCTCGGGGCCGAGCTGGTGCCGCCTTTGTCGCTGGTCGCCGATGACCTCGGGATCTATTACGACCCAGCGCATCCCTCGCGGCTGGAAGAGCTGATCAAGGCGCCGCTGCCCCCCGGCGGACATGCCCGTGCAACGCGGCTGATCGAAAGGCTGCGCGCGGCCAACCTGACAAAATACAACATTGAAGGTGCCGTTCCGGCGCTTCCTGACCGCGAGACCGACCAGAGATCCCGCATTCTGGTTCCGGGCCAGGTCGAAGACGACGCCTCGATCCTGAGGGGCGCCGGTGCCATCCGGACCAATCTCGATCTGCTGAAAGCGACCCGCGCAGCCAACCCGGACGCGCTGATCCTTTATAAACCGCATCCCGATGTCGAGGCCGGTCTGCGCCCCGGTGTGATCCCCGCTGATCGGACTGCACCGCTGGCCGATCTGGTCCTGACCCATGCCAGTATGGCGGCCGCGCTGGATGAGGTGGACGAGGTCTGGACGATGACCTCGCTCACCGGGTTCGAGGCGCTGATCCGGGGCAAGGCGGTCACGACCTTCGGTGCGCCCTTCTATGCCGGCTGGGGGCTGACCCGCGATCTGGGCGAGATCCCGGAACGCCGGCTCCGCCGGGCCGATGGCGCGTTGCTGCCCCGGCCCGATCTGGCGCAGCTCGTCCATGCCAGCCTGATCGCCTATCCGCGCTACTGGGATCCGGTCTCGCGTCGCCCCTGCCCGGTCGAGGTGGCCCTTGACCGGCTGGCCAGCGGCACGATCCCGCATCCCGGCCTCATCAACCGGCTGATCGCGAAGTTACAGGGCCGCTTTGCCAGCCATGCCCGGCTTTGGCGCTAACCGCCAGAAGCGGATCATCAGGCTCACCGCCGCCCCGACCAGGCCGATCACCAGCCCCGACCACAGCCCGACCCCGCCAAAGCCCAGTGGGAAAGCCAGCACATAGCTGACCGGAATACCGATCACCCAATAACTCATGGTGGCGAGCCACATCGGCACCGCCGTATCCTGAATACCGCGCAACAGGCCAAGCGCCATCACCTGCATCGCATCTGCAAGCTGGAACAAGGCCGCCAGCGCCAGCAGCGTCATCCCGAATTGCAGCACAAAATCAGACCCCGGCTTCTCAAGGTCAAGGAACTGCCGCACCAGCAATTCCGGCACGCTCAGAAAGACAATGATCACCACAACCGCAACCAGGAAAGAGATCAGCAGCGCCGCGCCAGAGGCCAGCCGTATCCCCGCCGGATCCGCGCGCCCCGAGGCCTCGGCCACCCGGATCGTTGCAGCATTCGACAGGCCGACATGGCACATGAAGGCCAGCGCGGTGATTTCCAGTGCAATGCCATGCGCGGCCAGCTGACGGGTGCCGATCCAGCCCATCATGAGCGCACTGGCCTGGAAGAGCCCGCTTTCCGCAAGCCCGGTCAGCCCTATCGGCAGGCCCAGTCGCCAGACCTCGCGCAGCGCCGCCACGTCGATGCGCCAGAACCGGCGGAAGAGCTGAAACTGCCGCAGCGCCGGCAACAGCCCGGCATAAAGCCCCAGCCCCAGCAGCGAAAAGACCTGCACCACCAGCGTCGCCACGCCTGCGCCCCCGACCCCCATCTCGGGCGCGCCGCCATTGCCGAAGATCAGGAACCAGTTGACGATGATATTGACCACCACTGCCGCCACCGTGACCCAGAGCACGATCTGCGTCCGCCCAAGCGCTGCGAGCCAGGCCTGCAACACCGCCACGCCAAGCGTCGGCACCATGCCAAGCCCGGCGATGCGCAGGTAGTATTGCGCCTCGGCGGCGACTTCGGGCTTTTGTCCAAGCGCCAGCATGATCGGCCCGGCAAACCAGAATATCGGGTAGACCAGCAGACCAAAGCCGATGGACAACCAAAGTCCCATCCGCGCCGCGCGCCGGAGCTCGGTATCATCGCCGCGCGCCCTTGCGCTCGCGGCCAGCGGCATCACCGCGCGTGCAAAGCCCGAGCCCACGACGAAGAGAATGAAAAAGCTCGACGCCGCGATCACCAGCGCACCTTGTTGCACCACGCCATACCAGCCGACCATGGCGGTATTGACCACATGCAGCGAGAATTGCGCGATGGAAGATCCCGCCAGCGGCAAGCCAAGCCGCAGCGTCTCACGCAGATGCCTGGCGAATGTGAGCGGACGGGCGGGCTGCGACAAATTATCCATGCCGCAGGTCTATCCTTTGATCAAATTAGCAGCAAGGCGCCGCGAGATGCGGCATCTCAGCCATTCCGCACAGCCGGATGTCTGGCGCTGCCCGGGATTTGCCCCGCCCCCCGCAAAACCTGCGCAGCCGAGCCGATGATCAGCGGATCTGGCTGCATCACCAGCGCGTGATCCTTGCCGGGATAGTCCAGCGAGGCGAGGAAATGCTTCATACAATTCAGCCGGGCGCGTTTCTTGTCATTCGACTTCACAATGGTCCAGGGCGCGTCTGCGGTGTCGGTGTAGAAGAACATCGCCTCTTTGGCCTCGGTGTAGTCATCCCATTTGTCGAGGCTCGCCTTGTCGATGGGCGAGAGCTTCCACATCTTCAGAGGATCGGTCTCGCGCGCCCTGAAGCGTTTCAACTGTTCGCCTTTGGTGACCGAGAACCAGTATTTGTAAAGCCGGATCCCCGAACGGACCAGCATCCGTTCCAGCTCTGGCGCCTCGCGCATGAATTCGAGATATTCCGGCGGGGTGCAAAAGCCCATCACCCGCTCGACCCCGGCCCGGTTGTACCAGGACCGGTCAAAGAAGACGATCTCGCCGGCGGTGGGCAGATGCTGGATATAGCGCTGAAAGAACCATTCGCCTTTTTCTTTGTCCGAGGGTTTGGTCAGCGCCACCACCCGTGCATATCGCGGATTAAGATGTTCCATGAACCGCTTGATGGTGCCGCCCTTGCCGGCCGCATCGCGCCCTTCCATCAGAAGAACGAATTTCTGCCCGGTTTCCTGCGCCCAGATCTGCACTTTCAGCAACTCGGCCTGAAGCTGCGCCTTTTCCCGCTCATAGGTGACGCGCCCCATCAGGCGCCCATAGGGGTAGCGCCCGCTTTCGAAAGCCTCGCGAATTTCATCCTGGGTCACGGCGGGAAAATGACGCGGCGGCGCGAGAGTGTCGCCGGTCTCAAGCGGCAGCACCCGCAGGGCCAGGCTATCTCCCGGGACAGCCTCTGGCTCAGACGGTTGTTCATTGCCGCTGACATGCAGATCTGTGCTCATGAGGAACTCCTTCACCATAATGCAAAACGACACCCGTCTTGTCGGGGCTGCGCGCGCGCCGGACCGAAAGGGGCAGGCCAGAGCATAATCCTGGCCGCAGCATCTGACCTTGATCCTGGACAAACGCGGCGCGCGGTCAGGCCTGCATACCAGGAGAAACCGGCAAAGTCAGCCGCAGAACCCTGGCGGAGCTCCCCGCCTTTCCCCGCAAACCCCACCCGCGCGAAAAACCCTCCTGCCTGGCGGGCACTCGCAGGAAATCTCTTCCCAATCGGGTGAGCGACCCCGGCAGCCAGTGGATTTTCGTCCCGCTTCTGTTATTGGGGCCGGGTTATTTCAGGCAGTATCTGCCCGGCTTTGGGGACCCCGCCATGATCACCCTTTACGGCGTCTATCGTTCACGCGCCTCGCGCCCGCTCTGGCTTCTTGGCGAGATCGGCTGCGATTTCACCCATGTGCCGGTGATCCAGGCCTATCGCCTCAAGGATGCGAAGGCAGAGGATGCGGTCCTGAACACCGCCTCGCCCGATTATCTCGCCGTCAATCCGCAGGGCCAGATCCCCGCGATGGAGGATGATGGGCTATTGCTGACCGAGTCGCTGGCAATCACCCTCCATATCGCGCGCCGCCATGGGGGCGGCTTTGGCCCGGCCGACGGGTCCGAGCAATCACTGATGGAGCAATGGGCGCTTTACGCGGCAACCTCGCTGGAGCCGCCGGCGCTCGAAATCCTGCTTGCCGTCGAATCCGGCGGCGACACCCTGCCCGAGACCCGCGCCGCGATCCGGGTCAGCGCTGAAAAACTGCGCCGGCCGCTGAACCGGCTGGAACGGCATCTGAGCGCACATGACTGGCTGGTGGGCGACCGCTTTACCGCAGCCGATATCAATACTGCCGAATGCCTGCGCTATGCCCAGGGCTATCCCGCGCTTCTGGCGGAATACCCGCATGTGAGCGACTGGCTCGCCCGCTGCCAGGCCCGCCCGGCGTTCCAGACCTTCTGGGCCAGGCGCGAGGCAGAGCCCGCCTGACCCCGGGAACGGGCACCTGCGCACAGTGGTTGCGCGCCGCTGCTTCTGGCATTGGCGCGCCGATCGCCCCATCTTTCCGTCAAACGATCCGGTGAGGCCACTGGCCCGGCCCGGATCTCAGGATCAGGGGATTTGAACCATGAAGAAAATCGGCTTTCTGTCTTTCGGCCATTGGTCGACCCAGCAGGGCTCGGCCACCCGTTCGGCCCAGGATGTGCTGCTCCAGAGCATCGAACTCGCTGAGGCCGCCGAAGAGCTTGGCGCGGACGGCGCCTATTACCGGGTTCACCATTTCGCCCGTCAGCTGTCTTCGCCCTTCCCGCTGCTCGCCGCCATCGGCGCCCGCACGCAGAAGATCGAGATCGGCACCGGCGTGATCGATATGCGCTATGAGAACCCGCATTACATGATCGAGGATGCCGGCTCTGCCGATCTGATCTCCGGCGGCAGGCTGCAACTGGGGATCTCCCGCGGCTCACCCGAACAGGTGATCGATGGCTGGCGCCATTTCGGCTATACGCCTGACGAGGGCGAGACCGACCAGGATCTGGCCCGCGAACACGCGCTGACCTTTCTGAGCCTCCTCGAAGGCCAGGGCTTCGCCAAACCCAATCCGCGCCCGATGTTCCCGAACCCGCCGGGCCTCTTGCGGCTGGAGCCGCATTCCGAAGGGCTGAGGAACCGCATCTGGTGGGGGGCAGCCTCGGATCAGACCGCGATCTGGGCGGCGCAGCTGGGGATGAATCTGCAAAGCTCGACCCTGAAATGGGACGAAACCGGCGAGCCTTTCCATGTCCAGCAGGCCAACCAGATCCGCAAATATCGCGCGGCCTGGAAAGAGGCGGGTCATAAGCATACGCCCCGCGTCTCGGTCAGCCGCTCGATCTTCGCGATCACCACGGCGCAGGATCAGATGTATTTCGGGCAATCGCGCCCCGACCAGGACCAGGTCGGTGTGATCGACGATCAGCGCGCGGTCTTCGGCCGCTCCTACGCCGCCGAGCCGCAAAAGCTGATCGAGGAGCTGCGCCAGGACGAAGCCATCGCCGAGGCCGATACCCTGCTGCTGACGGTGCCGAACACCCTGGGCGTCGATTACAACGCCCATGTGATCGAAAGCATCCTGAAACATGTCGCCCCGGCGCTAGGCTGGCGCTGAGGAAAAGACGTCCGGCCCCCTAACAGGGGCCGGATGCCTCCGGCGGGGATATTTAAGGACAGAAAATATTGAAAAGAGTCGCGAACATTTTCTGTCTCTAAATATCCCGGGGGAGGCTCCGCCAGGAGCCGGGGGCAGCGCCCCCTTCCCGGCCTCCACAGGAAAATCCCCCCTGGATCTTGCGCGCCTGCCCCTCGCAGTGGTCTAATGCTGTGCTACAAACCATAAGAGCAGCGCATGGCCCCGAATGATTCCGGCGATCTTCTCGCCGCGCCGAACCAGCAAACCTATGACGCATCCTCGATCGAGGTGCTTGAACCGCTTGAAGCGGTGCGGATGCGGCCCGGCATGTATATCGGCGGCATTGACGAGCGCGCCTATCACCATCTTGCCGCAGAGATCCTCGACAATTCGATGGACGAGGCGGTTGCCGGCCATGCCAATCGGATCGAGGTCGAGCTGATGGCCGATGGCTCGGTCTCGATCAAAGATAACGGGCGCGGCATTCCGGTCGACCCACATCCGAAATTCCCCGACAAATCCGCGCTGGAGGTGATCCTCTGCACGCTGCATGCCGGTGGCAAGTTCAATGGCGACGCCTATGAAACCTCAGGCGGGCTGAACGGCGTTGGCTCGTCTGTGGTCAATGCGCTGTCCGACCATATGCGGGTCGAGGTGGCGCGGAACAAAGAGCTCTACGTCCAGGAATTCTCGCGCGGGAAGCCCCAGGGTCCGGTCGTCAAGGTCGGCCCGGCGCCGAACCGTCGCGGCACGACGGTGATCTTCCACCCCGATGCCGAGATCTTCGGCCATCAGACCTTCCGTCCGGCGCGGCTGATGAAGATGGTCCGTTCCAAGGCCTATCTCTATTCCGGAGTCGAGATCCGCTGGAAATCCGCCATCCCGGATGGGGACATGCCGCTGGAGGCGACCTTCCATTACCCCGGCGGCCTTGGCGAATATCTTTCCGAACAGCTGCAATCCGATCAGACCTATGCTGAGCGGCCTTTCGCGGGCAAAGTCAGCTTCAGGGAAAAATTCGGCGTGCCGGGCTCGGTCGAATGGGCGATCAACTGGACGCCGATGCGCGACGGGTTCATCTCCTCTTACACCAACACGGTTCCAACCCCCGAGGGCGGCACGCATGAGACCGGCTTCTGGGCCGCGACCCTGAAAGGCATCCGCGCCTATGGCGAGCGGGTCAAGAACCGTAAGGCCGATCAGATCACCCGCGAGGATATGCTGACCGGCGGCTGCGCGCTGATCTCGGTCTTTATCCGCGAGCCGCAATTTGTCGGCCAGACCAAGGACCGGCTGGCCACGGAAGAGGCCGCGAAATGGGTGGAAAACGCCGTCCGCGACCATTTCGACACCTGGCTGGCCAGTGATCCGAAATCTGCCGGCGCGATCCTCGATTTCCTGGTGCAGCGCGCTGAGGAACGGCTCAAGCGCCGCGCCGAAAAGGAAACGCAGCGCAAGACCGCGACCAAGCGGCTGCGGCTCCCGGGTAAACTTGTCGATTGTTCGGCCTCGAACCGGAGGGGCACCGAGCTGTTCCTCGTCGAGGGCGATTCGGCGGGCGGCAGCGGCAAGGGCGCGCGCGACCGCAAATTCCAGGCGCTGCTGCCCTTGCGCGGCAAGGTGCTCAATGTGCTGGGGGCTGCGGCGAGCAAGCTCTCGGACAATGCCGAGATCCGCGACATTTGCGAGGCGCTTGGCGTTGGCATGAAAGAGCGCTTCCGCATCGACGACCTGCGCTATGACAAGATCATCATCATGACCGATGCCGATGTGGACGGCGCCCATATCGCCTCGCTGCTGATGACGTTCTTCTATGAACAGATGCCGCAGCTGATTCTGAAAGGGCATCTCTACCTTGCCTGCCCGCCGCTTTACCGCCTGACCCAGGGGCCAAAACGGCTCTATGTCTCGAATGATGCCGAGAAAGAGGCCTGGATGGCCAAGGGTCTCGGCGGGCGCGGCAAGATCGATGTGCAGCGGTTCAAGGGGCTGGGCGAGATGGATGCCAAGGATCTGAAAGACACGACGATGAACCCGGCAACGCGCAAGCTGATCCAGGTCTCGATCAATGAGGAAGAGCGCGAATCGACGAAAACCCTGGTCAATGACCTGATGGGCAAAAAGCCCGAGCTGCGCTTTCAGTTCATTCAGGAAAAAGCCCGCTTCGCCAATACCGAAGAGCTCGATATCTGAGGCTGGCAGCAGACCTGTACCAGGTCCGCGCGCCCCGGCGCTATTTCCAGCGCGCCGGGCGCCAGCCTGCGGCCTGGGCCTCGGCCTCGTCGCAGAACCAGCGCTCGCCCTGATCCTCGCGGATCACCGTCTTCGCATAGGCCGGTGACCAGGGCAGGTGGTAGATCCGCTCGCCTGATTTTGAGATATTGCCTTTGATCGGACAGCCCTCGAGCGGCGTATCCTGATCGGCCGCCCTCCAGCGCGCGGCGCGAAACTCCCAGGCGGGTTGTGACGGTGCGGCCCAGATGCCGTGACCGCCCGCCTGCGCCAGGGTCTGCTGCGGCAAATAGGCATCGGAATAGGCGATATAGGCCCAGGCGAGGCCATCCGAAACCATCGCGGCGCCAAGATCCTCGCCGCCGGCCTCACAGCGCGCGACCACACGTCCATAGCGGTCGCGGTCGAGCGCCTCGCAGGTCACGGCCTTGCCGGCGATCAGAGCCTCCAGCCGCCTCGTCGCCGCCAGGCCGCAGGCCCAGCTGCCACCACCGGCACTGGCACAGCTTTGGCCGGTTTCCGGAGCGTCGATGCCATGAAGCCGCACCACGACCGGTCCGAACCGCAGCGTATCACCATCACTGACCTGGGGCGCGCCTGAGATCAGTGGCGCTGCAGCAACAGAGGTTACGAAGGCAAGTTGTAAAATGAGACCGGACATCAGACGGGCCTGGCCGATGCCGCCGGCTTTGTCCAGCGCCTGCGTTAACAAAGGTTAACGGAAGCGCCGCAGCCATTTCCCCGCTGTGGCCGCGCCGCGCTTCATCCTGGTGTTCGCGCCCCTGGTGCCCCCCGGCGCCCGACCTGGCCCTGCCGAACCCGCTCCCATGAACATCGGCTTGCCCGCGCCGCGCGTTCCCGGCATGAAACACGCCATGAGTGAGATCCACCACCCCTTCCCCGATGCCCCCGCAGCCGGTTCCGCGACCGAGGTCGCGCCGGGTGTTTTATGGATGCGGCTGTCGCTGCCCTGGGCGCTGGACCATGTGAATGTCTATGCGATCGACGAGGGCGATGGCTGGACGCTGATCGATACCGGCATCAGTTCGCGCCGCGCCCTTGCGGCCTGGCAGGATTTGTTGGCCGGGCCGCTGGCCGGCAGGCCGGTAAAGCGGCTGATCGTCACCCATCATCACCCGGATCATATCGGCATGGCGGGCTGGTTCATCGAACAGGGCGCAGCCCTGCTGATCACCCGCACCGCCTGGCTTTATGCAAGGATGCTGTTCAACACAGCCGAAGACCGCCCCGCTGCCGAGACGGTCACATTCTGGAAACGCGCAGGCATGCTGCCCGCCGATCTGGAGCGGCGGATGAATGAGCGCCCGTTCAACGCCTCGGATTGCATGGCGCCGCTGCCTCTGGGCTTTACCCGGATCAGCGAGGGCCAGACCCTGCGGCTGGGCGGGCGCGACTGGCAAATCCGCATCGGTCACGGCCATGCCCCCGCCCATGCGACGCTCTGGACGGATGGCCTGGTTCTTGGTGGCGATCAGCTGCTGCCCGGGATCTCTGCCAATATCGGCGTTTATCCGGCGGAACCCGAGGCCGATCCGCTGGGGGAATGGCTGGAAAGCTGCACCCGGCTCAGCGTTTTCGCGCGCGAGGATCAACTGGTGCTGCCGGGCCATAAGCTTCCTTTCACCGGCCTGCCGTTCCGGCTGCGCCAGATGGTGGAAAACCATCTCTCGGCCCTGGACCGGCTGCGCGATTTCCTCACCGTGCCCAATACGGCGGTGGGTTGCTTCCCGCTGCTGTTCCGCCGCAGGATCGGCGAAAGCGAGCTTGGCCACGCTCTGGTTGAGGCGGTGGCGCATCTGAACCACCTGCTGCATCGTGGCGAGGTCACCCGTTCCCCCGGCCCCGATGGGGCATGGCTCTGGCAGAAGACATGACCGAGAAAACCCTGACCAAAGCCGCCGCCGCCGGCAGCACCGCAATCCCCGCGAAACGCAAAACGACGGCAAAGGCTACGGCCATTGCCCCGCGCAGCCCTGCGGCAACGGCCCCAAAGACCAGGAAAGCAGCGGCGCATAAGACCCCGGCCGAATCGGCCTGTGAGCGGCTGGTGCTCTATATCCGTCAGTTCGAAAGCCAGCTCGATCAGAGCCAGGAGATCGCCATGGGCTTTACCGGCAGCGCCGCCGGGGTGCTCCGGATAGAGGGGCTGGGCTGGTCGGCGCCGGACCTGCTCACCTTCTTCGGCCGGGATGAAGACGGCATCCGCACCCAGATGGTGCAGCATGTCAGCCAGCTTTCGGTTTTGCTGCGCGCGGTGCCGAAACTTGCTCCCGAAGCGCCGCCGGTCCGGATCGGCTTTCGGCTCCTGCAGGGCTGGGACGGCGGCGAATCCGGGGACGCGTCTGTCTGGCCGGCCACGGGCGGCTGATCGTCCCCCCGACTGAACCAGCCCCGATCAGCCCCCGAGGCGCGGGAAAGATACATCAAAGCCGCATCTTCCTGCATCAGAGGCCACGCCCGATGGGTGACAGCGGGCGGTGAATCGGCTAACAGGCGGAAAAGCATCTGTTCCCGGGGAATGAAGAATGGCCGATGATCAGCACGTCAAACACGAACATGGCAGCATGGATATCCGCACTCAGGAAAAGTCCTTTGCCGCATTCGTCAAAGTGGCAACCTGGACGGTCGTTGTCTGCGCCGTGATTCTGGTTTTCCTGGCCCTCGCCCGGACCTGATATCGCCGCTCTGATATCTCCGCCCCGAATTGCCGCCCTGGAACCGGCCCGATACGGGGCGGCACAGGGCAGGGAGAGGTTACATGTATCGCCTTCTTGCCGCGCTCGCGGTGCTGCTGACGCTTTCGGCCTGTGCGGAACCGGTCTGGGCGCCTGATGACCAGGTGTCGCGCGCCAGCTACGTCGCCGGACCGCCGACCGAAATCACGCTTTTTACCACCATCAATGACCGCACGGGATCAGGCTCGCATTCGGCTTTGCTGATCAATGCGTCGCAACGTGTGCTGTTCGATCCCGCCGGAACCTGGCATCATGATACCGCGCCCGAACGCAATGACGTGCATTTCGGCATGACCGACCGGATGGTGAATTTCTACCTCGACTACCATGCGCGCGATTCCGAGAAAGAAAAGTTCCACGTCATCGAGCGCAAGCTGCAGGTCTCGCCCGCCGTGGCCGAGGCGATCTTGCAAAAAGCGCTGGCGAATGGCGCGGTGCCCAAGGCGCATTGTGCCAGCTCGATCGCCGGGATCCTGCGGTCTGTGCCAGGCTTTGAGGGCGTGACCTCGACTTACTTCCCGAAAAAGCTGGATGCGTCCTTCGCGGAACTGCCGGGCGTCACCACCCGTATCGTAACCGAGGAAAACGACAATCCCGGCGCCGGGCATGGCGTGATCCTCGTCGACAAAAAGGGCCAGCGGGTCAATTGATCCGCTGGCACCGGCCGAATTCCAGTCCTGCATAAGGTGCATTCGCGCGTGAGCCTCTTCGCCGTCATTCTCGCTGGGGGACAGGGGCGCCGGATGGGCGGGGCGGATAAGGCGCTTTTGCCCCTCGCCGGCCAGCCGCTGATCGCCCATGTGATCGCGCGTCTGCAGCCCCAGGCCGGGCGACTTCTGATTTCGGCCAATGGCGATGCCGCGCGCTTTGCCTTTACCGGACTTAAGGTGTTGCCCGATGAAACGTCACTCGGGCCGCTGGCCGGGATCCTCGCCGGGTTGCGGGCAGCACAGGCGGCAGGTGCCACCGCGCTGGTCTCGGCCCCGGTTGATGCGCCTTTCCTCCCCGGGGATCTGATCACACGCCTTGCCGCTGCACTGCCGGGGCCGGCATTTGCCCGGGCCGGCGGGCGCGACCATAATGCGACCGCGATTTGGCCGGTCGCACTCGCGGATCCGCTGGCCGAATTCCTTGCTTCGGGCGCGAAACCGAAAATCGCCGATTTCGCCGCCCGCCATGGCGGGCATGCCGTCGATTTCCCCGATGCGGCGGCCTTCGACAATCTCAACACACCCGAAGACCTCGCCCGTGCCAATAGCCGCAGTGAGGGCCGCCCCGCATGAAGATCTATGGTGTGATCGGCTGGCAAAACAGCGGCAAGACCACGCTGATGGAGCGTCTGGTCGCCACCCTTACCCGGCGCGGATTGTCGGTTTCGACGGTCAAGCATGTGCATCATGATGTCGATCTCGACCAGCCCGGCAAAGATACCTGGCGCCACCGCGAAGCCGGCGCGCAGGAAGTCGTGCTGGCCTCGGCGAAACGCTTCGCCATCCTGCGTGAACATCGCGGGCCCGAGCCGGAGCTGACAGAGGTGCTGGCCCGCCTCGCCCCGGTCGATCTGGTATTGGTCGAGGGTTACAAGCGCGACGCCCATCCGAAAATCGAAGTCTGGCGCGAGGGCGTGGCCGACCGCCCGATGATCCAGACCGGCGATCCGCTGGTGCGGGCGGTGGCGTCCGACGCAGCCCTGAAGGGGCTGAGCGTGCCGGTGCTCGACCTGAATGACGCCGGGGCAATTGCCGCTTTCATCCTGAAGGATTGCGGGCTTGCGCCCTGAGCACTTCTCTATCCGGCGCGGCTTTCCCCTGGACCAGCGCGACGAGGCCGCCCGCATCTATTGGGAGGCTTTCGGCGCCAAACTTGGCCGCGTCATGGGGCCTGACGCGCGTGCGCTGGCTTTCCTGACAAGTGGGCTCAGGCCCGATCACTGCTTTTCTGCGCTGGACGACAGCGGCCGGCTGATCGGGCTTGCCGGCTTCAAATCGGTGCAGGGCAGCTTTTCGGGCGGGACCAGTCGTGATCTGCGCCGGGTTTACGGTGTGTTCGGATCGGCCTGGCGCGCGGGGCTGTTGCGGCTTTTAAGCCACGAGGTCGATAATGAACGATTTCTGATCGACGGCATCGCGGTCGCGGCGCAGGCCCGCGGCCTCGGTATCGGTACCGCGCTGATCACCACGCTGTGCCGCGAGGCAAAGCGGCGGGGCTACCCTTCGGTGCGCCTGGAGGTGATCGAGGGCAACCCCCGCGCCCGTGCCCTCTACGAGCGCGAAGGCTTTGCTGCGACCCATACCGATCAGCTTGGTCTTTTGCGTTTTGCCTTCGGCTTTGCCGCCGCGACGACAATGGTACGGCAACTCGACGATTTCCCTGCGGATCAGGCCCCGCCCCCGATGGCCCCCGATGGGCCGCGGTGATCAGTCGAAGACGCCCGCCACACGTCCCAGCACCATGAAGGCGCGCGCGGTGCGGGTATCGGCGAAATGGATCAGCTCATTGTCGCTGGCATTTTGTTCAAACACCTGGAAGACCCGGTCAAAGGTGCGCAGGAAGTGATGCGACGCATCGCGGAAAATCGTGTCCTCGCGCAGCCGTCCGGCGGCCAGTGCCAGCGACGAGCGATCCCGGATACCGCCAATCGCCGCGATGCCGCGCCCCCGCTCGCCGGCCGAGAACCGGCGCCAGATATCGGGATGGCAAAGCTCGGGCCGCAGGTCATCCATATAGATGCCCTCCTGGCTCAGAAGCGTCAGCACATCCTGGGCCGCGCGGATCAGCTTTGCGACCTCGCGATCCTCAAGCGCCAGACGCAGGGCGCGGAAACCGGCCTTGTCATCGGGGCTTTCGGGGAATTGCAGGGCGGTGATGAAATCTTCGATCGAGAGCGGCTGACGCGCCATATCGCCGGGCGTGCCAAGCGCCAGGGCCGGCTGTTCGGCCTCGGGTTCCGGGCGCGCCGGCGTCAGCGCGACCTTGCGGTCTGCCGAAGGCACCGAAAGCGAATGATCGCGGCGCGATGAGAAACTGGCGGGTCCGGCCATCGCATTCCCCGCAGGCTCCGCCATCTGGGCCGCCGCAACCGGCGCCTCGGGGCGGGTGATCACACTGCGGATCTCCTGGCGCGCCTCAAGGAAAGAGCCCCGCATACCGTCAATCGCGGCTTTCAGGCTGGCCGCCTCAGAGCGCAGATCGGCAACAAGCCGCAATGTCACCACCGCGACCCAGATCAGGGCCAGCGGCAGGAACAGAATCAGCAAGGTCATCACAAGGCCCGGCAGCCGCGATTCGGCGCCTTCCGGCGCGGTGAAGACCCAGGTCAGCACCGCGACAACCCAGATCCCCGACATCACGCCGGCGGCAATCTCGGTCACCGGCGAGCCGCCGAGCCCCCCCGCCCGCAGCCTCGTTACATTCATATCCTCGGGCATGTCCTCAGGATCTTTCGCCATGGCGGCTCCGGCTCAGATATAGCGCACCGACAGGATTTCGTAGCTCTTCTGCCCGCCCGGAGTGGTGACATCAACGCTGTCGCCCTCTTCCTTGCCGATCAGCGCACGCGCAATCGGAGACCGGATGTTCAGAAGCCCAAGCTCGATATTGGCCTCGACCTCGCCGACGATCTGCCAGGTCTTTTCCTCATCGCTGTCTTCATCGACCACGGTGACCGTCGCCCCGAATTTGATCGAGCCCGACAGCGAGGTCGGATCGATCACTTCGGCAAGCGAAATGATGCCTTCGAGTTCCTTGATCCGGCCTTCGATAAAGCCCTGCTTTTCACGCGCCGCATGGTATTCTGCATTTTCAGACAGGTCGCCATGCGCCCGGGCCTCGGCAATGTCGCGGATGATCGCGGGCCGCGCCTCACTTTTCAATTGCCGCAGTTCCGCGTCCAGCACTTCAAAGCCGCGCCTCGTAACCGGAATTTTTTCCATATCGCTGTCGTCACTTTAAAAAAACAGAAGCCACGAACCGGTCACCCGGGTCATGACTTCGCGCCTCGTGTTCCGGCAACCTCACCCGATGGGCAAAGAAAAAGCAAGGGCCATGGCGTCCTGCATGCGCGCCCTGTCGCTTAACGGCAAGAATATTGCCGCGGGCTGCGTCCCAATGGGATGATGCTGCAGCATGGTTGACGCGCGCCTGCCCATAGGGCAATCACGAGACGCCCGGCCAAACGGGGCCCAACAGGACTTCCCAGCCAGAATTTGCGGCGCCGACAGACCGCAGCAAGGAGCGAGAAAAAAGCCGATGACCGATCCCAACACAGCGATCACCCGCGAGTCGATGGAATATGACGTTGTGATCGTGGGCGCAGGGCCTTCGGGTCTTTCGGCGGCGATCCGTCTGAAACAGCTTGATCCCGATCTGAGCGTGGTCGTGCTGGAAAAAGGCTCTGAAGTCGGCGCGCATATTCTCTCAGGCGCGGTGCTGGATCCCGTCGGCCTCGATGCCCTGCTGCCTGACTGGCGCGAGATGGATGCACCGGTCAGGGTGCCGGTGAAAGAGGATAATTTCTATATCCTCGGCCCGGCCGGCAAGATCCGCATTCCGAATTTCCCGATGCCGCCTCTGATGAACAATCACGGCAATTACATCGTCTCGATGGCGAATGTCTGCCGCTGGATGGCAGGAGTGGCCGAGGGTCTCGGCGTCGAAATTTTCCCCGGCATGGCCTGCTCGCAGCTGGTCTGGTCCGAAGATGGCAAGAGGGTCGCCGGCGTCGTTGCCGGTGAATTCGGCCTTGATCCTGAAACCGCCCTTCCCGGCCCTGCCTATGAGCCCGGGATGGAGCTGCGCGGCAAATATGTCTTCCTCTCGGAGGGCGTGCGCGGCAGCCTCGCGAAAGAGGTGATCAAGAAGTTCGACCTCTCGCAGGGCCATTGTCCGCAGAAATTCGGCCTCGGCATGAAAGAGATCTGGGAGATTGACCCCGAAAAGCACCGCGAGGGCACCGTCACCCATACGATGGGCTGGCCTCTGGGTGGCAATGCGGGCGGTGGCTCCTTCATCTACCATCTTGAAAACAATCAGGTTTATGTCGGTTTCGTGGTTCACCTGAACTACAAGAACCCCCACCTTTACCCTTACATGGAATTCCAGCGTTTCAAGCATCACCCGATGGTGGCGGAACTGCTGAAAGGCGGCAAACGCGTGGCTTACGGCGCGCGGGCGATCTCGGAAGGTGGCTTCCAGTCGATCCCGAAAATGGTGGCGCCTGGCGTGGCGCTGCTGGGCTGCTCGGCCGGTCTCGTCAATGTGCCGCGCATCAAGGGCAACCATAACGCGATGCTCTCG
This sequence comes from Pseudogemmobacter sp. TB195, assembly GCF_058313095.1. NCBI lineage: Bacteria > Pseudomonadati > Pseudomonadota > Alphaproteobacteria > Rhodobacterales > Paracoccaceae > Pseudogemmobacter > Pseudogemmobacter sp. TB195. The sequence continues at coordinate 76,112 of NZ_JBZEGG010000018.1, read as the reverse complement.
GGCAAAGCCGCCGCGGAGGCCGCTTATGCGGCGATCAGCGCGGGACGCCAGGGCGATGAGCTGACCGATTACGAAACCGAGGTGCGGGCCGGCGCCATCGGGAAGGATCTGAAAAAGGTCCGCAATGTCAAACCGATGTGGTCGAAATGGGGTCTAAAGGCCTCGCTCACTCTCGGCGGGCTTGATATGTGGACCAACACGCTCGGCTTCTCGCTGTTCGGAACGCTGAAACATGGCAAGAACGATGCGGATTCGACCGGGAAGGCCAAGGATTACAAAAAGATCGACTATCCGAAACCGGATGGCGTTCTCTCCTTTGACCGGCTGACCAATGTGTCCTACAGCTTCACCAACCATGACGAGAACCAGCCCGCCCATCTGCGGCTGAAAGATCCTTCGGTGCCGATCCGCGTCAACCTGCCCGAATATGACGAGCCCGCGCAGCGCTACTGCCCGGCCGGCGTCTATGAGGTGCTGGGCGAAGGCCAGGATGCCAGCTTCCGCATCAATTTTCAGAACTGCGTCCATTGCAAAACCTGCGACATCAAAGACCCGTCGCAAAACATCAACTGGACCACGCCGATGGGCGGGGGCGGGCCGAACTATCCGAATATGTAAGGACCGGGCGCTGCGGTCAGCGAAGCCGAAATCCTCGCCTGACCGCCGCCCCTTATCCGCCGCACAGACTTGTAAAGAGCCTCGCCTGCACAACAGGGCCGTCATGATGCGGACCTCCTGCAAGGCTGTGGTGTAATTCCTGGCAGTCGGTTTCTTTTTTCCGGCTCATGGCGTGAACACCGTTTCACGAAGAGTTCACCCGCCAGCCCACTATGACAGGCAATCCTCACCCCGAACCGCTCCGCCCTGCATTGCGTGTTGCAAAACGGGGCGTTAGCTTCGGTCCCAGCACGGGCGCGTCCGAAAAGCCCGGCGGGGGTGGGCCAGGTCAGACGGGCTCCGCCAGAGGCAGTCCAGGGGGTATTCCGCAATGATCCGTTCTCTCCTTACGCTGACCACCGCGCTTGGTCTCAGCCTTTCGGGGCTTTCACCGGTGGTCGCGCAAGAGGCCTCTGCCACAGCGCAACCCGCTGATGTCACGACCGGAACTCCCGTCGACTCAGGCGCTTTCCTTGCCGCCCGCAATGCCGAAACCGCCGGTGATTTCCGCTCCGCCTCCGCCTGGTTCACCCAGGCGCTCAGCGTTGATCCCGACAACCGGCTGCTGATGGACGGCTCGATCTTCGCCCTGCTCAGCCTTGGCAAGATCGCCGATGCGGCGAGCATCGCCGAACATCGCCACGCCCTTATGCAAGAGGGCGACCAGCCCGCCCAGCTCGCCGATCTGGCGCAGATCAGCCAGGCTGGTCTGAACAGCGATTTCGCCGCCATCAGATCGGCGCTGGATGACGGGAAATCGATTGGCCCGCTGGTCGATGGACTTGCCCGCGCCTGGGCCGATATCGGTCAGGGCCGCATGACCGAGGCTCTGGGCGAATTTGACGAGATTGCCGAACGCCGCGGGCTCGAGGCGCATGGCATCTATCACAAAGCACTGGCGCTCGCACTGGCAGGCGATTTCGAGGGCGCCGACAAGGCGCTGTCGGCACCCGGTCTGGGGCTGAACCGGCGCGGGGTGCTGGCGCATGTGCAGATCCTGTCGCAGCTTGAGCGCAATGACGACGCCATCGCGCTGATCGACAAGACCTGGGGCACCACGCCCGAGCCCTTGGCCGAGGTGTTGCGCGCCCGGCTTGTCGCCGGCGAGACCATCCCCTTCGACACGGTGAAAGACGCGCGCGAAGGCATGGCCGAGGTGTTCTGGTCACTGGCCACCCTGCTGAGTGGCGAGGCGGAGCCGGCTTTTGTCCAGCTGAACTGCCGCATCGCCGTTGCGCTGAAACCCGATCATGACGATGCGATCCTGCTCGGGGCGGCGATGCTCGACCAGATGGGAGAATACGACCTGGCCGAAGCGGCCTATGATGAGTTTTCGCCCGATCACCCGTCCTGGTATGATGCCCAGCTCGGCCGCGCCAATGCGCTTTATTCCGCCGGTCGCAAAGAGGCGGCGATCGAAGTGCTGAAACAGCTGACCCGCAGCCATGGCAAGCTGCTGGTCGTCCAGGTCGCGCTTGGCGACATGCTGCGCAATGAACAACGCTGGGCCGAATCAGAGGCGGCCTATAGCGTGGCAATCGGCCTTCTGCCAGATCCGCCGCCGCGCGCGGCCTGGCTGCTTTACTTCAGCCGGGGGGCGATGCGGGAACGTCAGAACCTCCATACCGGCGCCGATCTCGATTTCCGCGAGGCGCTGCGCATCAATCCGGGTCAGCCGGAAGTGCTCAATTATCTCGGATACAGCCTGCTGGAACGGCGCCAGGACCTTGATGAGGCGCTGGCCATGATCAAACAGGCCGTGGCCGGAGCGCCCGATTCGGGCATGATCCTCGACAGTCTCGCCTGGGCCTATTTCATGCTTGGTCGCTATCAGGAGGCATTGCAGCCGATTGAACAGGCCTCGCTGCTGGAACCCCTTGAGGCCGAGATCACCGATCATCTCGGCGATATCTACTGGATGAACGGGCGCAAGCGGGAAGCCGAATTCCAGTGGCACCGGGCGCTGTCTTACGGACCGGAAGCCGCCGACGCGATCCGTATCCGGCGCAAGCTGGAGATCGGCCTTGATGCGGTGATGGCCGAAGAGGCCGCCCGGGCCCCTGCGCGCCCCGCCTCCCCCCCGGGTGCTCCTGCCCCGGCTACGGCTCCCGCCCCGGCGGACGGCACCGCCGTCGCGCCAGATGGCGATAGTGAGGGCGACGTCGAGGGCAGCCCGCCGGAGGATGCCCCTGCCGAGAATTGAGCCCATCCGCGAATTCGCGCCTGCGAAGGTCAATCTCTGCCTGCATGTCACCGGGCAGCGGGCCGATGGCTATCACCTGCTGGACAGCCTGGTGATTTTTGCAGGCATCGGCGACTGGCTGGAGACGGCGCCGGCCGCTGGCCCCGCGCTTGAGCTGACCGGCCCCTTCGGACCGGCATTGCCCGGTGGTGCGGAGAACCTTGTCTCGCGCGCCGCAGCAGCGATCCTGCCGGGGCTGTCCCTGGCGTTCCGGCTGGAAAAGCACCTGCCGCCGGCCTCAGGCATCGGCGGCGGATCTTCGGATGCGGCGGCTGCGATCCGTGCCGCCCTGCGGCTGGCCCCGCCCGGGGCGCGGCCTGACCCGGCGGAGATTGCCCGTATCGCGGCGCGGCTTGGTGCAGATGTGCCGGTCTGCCTGAGCCCTGGCCCTGCCAGGATGCGCGGCATCGGCGAAATCATCGAACCACTGACCGGCTTCCCCTCGGGCGGGATTCTCCTCGTCAATCCTGGTGTCGGGGTCCCCACGCCGGCGGTATTTCGTGCCCTGACCCGCCGCGAGAACCCGCCTTTGCCGCCGCGACTTCCCTCCTGGCCCGATATCACCACGCTTGCCGCCTGGGCCAGGAACCAGCGCAATGACCTGGAGAAGCCCGCGCGCGAGGTCGCCCCGGTGATCGGCGCGGTGCTGGACCAGCTCAACGCGCTTCCTGGCACACTGATGGCGCGGATGTCCGGCTCGGGCGCCACCTGTTTCGCGCTTTTTGCCGATGAAGCAGCAGCCAGTGCCGCGCTGCCGATGATCGCCCGCGCCAATCCCGGCTGGTGGGCAAAGGCAGGCCCGATCCTGCCCGGGCCCGGCTGAGCACCCGACAGGATCTGCCCGGTCTGCCCCCGACCTGCCCCGCAGGGCGAAATGAAAAAGACCCGCCAGAGGCGGGTCTTTTCCTGTTTCACAAGGCATGCCCCGCGGAACGTTTCTGCAGGCTTGCCTCAGCCCTCTTCGTCGCTTCCGGCCACATCGGCCAGCTCGTCGAGCGAGACATTGTCATCGGCATCATCTTCGAGCAGATCATCGTCGATATCATCATCGCCGCCTTCTGCCGTTTCCAGCAGATCTTCTTCGGCTTCGAGATCGTCGACCAGAACCTCATCGTCCTTCTCGGGCGAAACGCGCGAGATCACCGCAGCCGCCAGCTTGCGGCGGGCCGATTCGATATCCACAACCTCGCCGGTATAGGGGCTGACCACCGGCGTCCGGTTCAGGTCATAGAACCGTTTACCGGTCGTCGGGCACAGTCGCTTGGTGCCCCAGTCTTCCTTGGCCATGGGTTGTCCCTTCACTTTCGCCCTGATGACAGGGTAATCCGAACGCTGCCCCTTGCCACAGGCCGGGGCGGCTGTCAAAGCCTTTTGCATAAGCCGTCAGATGCGCCTCTACCGGCGCGGAATCAAGCCGGACGGCGTGTGAATTGTGGCCTCTGGAACGAGAATTTGATGCTGTTGCTGCCCGGACCGCCGCCGGTCGAGATCAATATGCGCCGCTCGGCCCGGGCCAGGCGGTTCTCGCTCAGGGTTTCGCGACTCGATGGCAAGGTGACGCTGACGCTGCCGCCGCGCGCAAAAGACCGCGACGCGCTGAGTTTTTTGCGTGATCAGGAAGGCTGGCTGAGGAATGTGCTGGCTTCGATGCCGATGGCACGGCTGGTGCCGGTCAGCCATGGGGCAGAGCTGCCGGTTTTGGGCCGGATGATGCGAATCACGCCCTCCGAAGGGCGCGGCGTCCGGGTCGAGGGCGACAGCCTCCTGGTGCCGGGTCGGCCGGATCAGGCCGGCGCGAAGGTGGCGGCCTGGCTCAAGGCGCTGGCGCGCGACCGGCTGGCCTATAGTTCAACCCATTACGCGGGACTTGTCGGGCGCAGCTATACGCGGCTGGTTTTGCGCGACACACGGTCCCGCTGGGGATCTTGCAGCCATGACGGCACGCTGATGTATTCCTGGCGCCTTGCCATGGCGCCGCGCGAGGTGCTTGACTATGTCGCAGCGCATGAGGTCGCGCATCTGGTCGAAATGAACCATTCCGCCGATTTCTGGGCAGTGGTCACAAAAATCCGCCCCGGCTGGAAGGCCGAACGCGACTGGCTGAAACGCGACGGCCAGACGCTGCACCGCTACAGTTTCGCGGGCTGAACACACCATGCCCGCCCCCGTTCCCGTCCCGATACCGGTTGACCCCGCTTTGCGCAGGATGTTCCGATGCCCGCCATGATCATTCCTGCCGGCCCCCGTCCGCCCGACCCCAATGCCGCCGCGCATGAGCGGCTCTACCGTGTCCTGCGCCAGCAGGTGATGCATGGTGAACTGGCGCCCGGCCAGTCGCTGACGCTGCGCGGGCTCGCGAAAGATTTCGGCGTCTCGATGACGCCCGCGCGCGAGGCTTTGCGCCGCCTTGTGGCCGAAGGCGCGCTGACGCTGTCCTCCTCGGGGCGGGTGTCCACGCCGGAGCTGACACCCGAGCGGATCGAGGAACTGGCGGCGATCCGCGCCATGCTGGAGCCGGAACTGGCCGCCCGCGCCCTGCCCCGCGCGCATTTCGCGCTGATCGAGCGGCTGGCGGCGATCAACACCGCCAATACCGAGGCCGTCGCGCGCCACGATGCGGTCGCCTATGTCCGGACCAATCTGGAATTTCACCGCACCCTGTATCTGCGCGCCCAGGCCCCCGCGATGCTCGCGATGTGCGAGACGGTCTGGCTGCAGCTGGGCCCCACGATGCGGGCGCTTTACGCGCGTCTGCGGCGGCGCGAGGCGCCGCCCTATCACCGGATGATCCTTGCGGCGCTGAAGGCCGGTGACGAGCCGGGGCTGCGCCTTGCCGTCAGAACCGATGTGACCCAGGGGCTGCGCCACCTCGCCGGATAAGGCTCAGCCGAGCATCGCGACCGGCACCGCGTAAAGATCCGCCGCGCGCTGGCGCGCCGCGGAAAGCAGGAAGAGCGCATCCTCTGTGAGACGGGTGAGCATCACCCGCGCCAGCGGCAGACGCTTCGGATCGGCCTGCGCTGCGCGCAGATGTGCATCCGCCCCCAGCACCAGCGCGAAAGCGCGCAGATAGGGCACCGCACCAGCGAAACGGTCGTTCATCTCCATCTCAAGCAGCGCGCCGGTCGCCTCCCGCAACGATCTCGCCACCGTGCCGAGGCTCGCCGCGAGCTCCGGCCAGTGTTCCTCCGCCGCGATGCCGCGGGCGATGACCCCGTCGATCAGCTCAAAGGCCACCGCACCGCCATCGGCCAGTTTGCGCCCGACCAGATCCATCGCCTGGATGCCATTGGTGCCCTCGTAGATCGCGGTGATCCTGGCATCGCGCAGATACTGCGCGGCGCCGGTTTCCTCAATGTAGCCCATGCCACCATGCACCTGCACCCCCATATCGGCGACCTCAATGCCGATATCCGTGCCAAAGGCCTTGGCGATGGGCGTCAGGAACGCTGCCCGCGCCGCCCAGGCGGCATCGCCGGTCGCGCTGGCCATATCGATCGCTTTGGCACAGGTAAGGCCGATCGCCCGCGCCGCAAAGATTTTGGCGCGCGCCTCAGTCAGCATGCGGCGGATATCGGCATGGCCAATGATCGTGGCAGAGCCATCCGGTGTCCGGCCCTGCACCCGCTCCTGCGCGAAACCCACGGCTTTTTGCAGCGCCGCCTCGGCCACGCCGACGCCTTGCATTCCCACACCCAGGCGGGCGTTGTTCATCATGGTGAACATGGCAGCCATGCCCTTGCCCGGCCCGCCCACCATCCAGCCTGTGGCCTGATCGAATTCCATCACGCAGGTCGGGCTGCCATGAATGCCGAGCTTATGTTCCAGGCTGACCACCCGCAGATTATTCGCCTGCCCCGGATTTCCCGCCGCATCCGGCAGGTATTTCGGAACCAGGAACAGCGAGATGCCCTTCACCCCCGGCGCCGCATCCGGCAGCCGCGCCAACACCAGATGGCAGACATTCGACACCAGATCCGAATCGCCCCAGGTGATAAAGATCTTCTGGCCACTGATCCGGTAGCTGCCATCCTCTGCCGGCACCGCGCGCGTGGTCAGGGCACCGACATCCGACCCGGCCTGCGGCTCGGTCAGGTTCATCGTGCCCGACCATTCGCCCGAAATCAGCTTCGGCAGATAAAGCGCTTTCAGCGCGTCCGAAGCGTGATGCTCCAGCGCTTCGATCTGCCCCTGGCTCAGGAGCGGTTTCAGCTGCAAGGACAGGCAGGCGCCGGCAAGCATCTCGTTGACGCAGGTCGCCAGCACATGCGGCAGCCCCATACCGCCATATTCCGCACTGGCCGAGACCCCGACCCAACCGCCCCCGGCGACGGCACGGTAGGCGCGATCAAAGCCGGGCGAGGCGCGCAGCACACCGTTTTCCAGCCGCGCAGGTGTCAGGTCGCCATTGCGGTTGACCGGCGCCACCACTTCATCGCAAAGCCGCGCCGCACCATCAAGGATCGCGCTCACCATGTCGGGCGAGGCCTCGGCAAAATGATCTGTCGCGGAAATTTCGGCAAAATCAATGATGTGATCCAGAATGAATCGCTGATCCGCAGCGGGTGCATGGCGCATAGTCTGGTCTCCGGCGGGCCGCTGCGCCGGGGCCGGAGCCCGGGAACGGTCTTGTCTGATCTGTCGAGGTCCAATATGCGCAAAAGCATAACAAATGCCCCTCACCCGCAAGACAGACGCTGCGTCACAATCGCCGGACGTCACATGCCAGGATCAGGAATGCGCCAGACCGAACTCCTTGCTGCCACCGATCACGGCATCGCCCGCGCGGCCCGGCTCCTGCGTGAGGGCGAGTTGGTCGCCTTCCCTTCCGAGACGGTCTACGGGCTCGGGGGGGATGCGCGTCTCGACAGCACAGTCGCGCGGATTTTCGAGGCCAAGGGACGGCCCTCTTTCAACCCGCTGATCGCGCATCTGCCGGATCTGGCGGCGGCAGAGCATTATGTGACCTTCACGCCAGAGGCGCTTTTGCTGGCGGAACATTTCTGGCCGGGGCCTCTGACGCTCGTACTGCCGCTCAGATCCGGTGCGGGGATCTCGCCGCTGGCGACCGCCGGTCTTTCCACCCTTGCCGTCCGGGTGCCGGCGCATCCGGTGGCGCGGGCCCTCCTGCGCGCGTTCGGCGGTCCGCTGGCAGGGCCCTCGGCCAATCCCTCGGGCAGGGTCTCACCGACCAGGGCCTCGCATGTGATGGCAGGGCTGGAAGGCCGGATCGCGGCGGTGCTGGATGGCGGCGCCTGCGAGGTGGGGGTGGAATCGACGATCCTGGGCTTTGGCGACGGGGTTCAGCTTTTGCGGCCCGGCGGCGTGCCCGTCGAAGCTCTGGAAACCGTGCTGGGGCAGCGGATTGCACCGCATATGACGCCGAAAGCACCTGACCGCCCCACGGCGCCGGGCCAGCTCGGATCGCATTACGCGCCGGGCGCGCTGGTGCGGCTGGAGGCAAGAGCAGCCGAAACCGGCGAGATTCTCATAGGCTTCGGCGAGGTAAAAGGCGATCTGACCCTGTCCGAACATGGTGACCTCGTGGAGGCTGCGGCGCGGCTCTTTCACATCCTGCGCGAAGCCGATGTGCTTGCAGGTACAGAAGGCCGCATCGCCTTTGCGCCGATCCCGGAAACCGGTCTTGGCCAGGCCATCAATGATCGCCTGCGCCGGGCCGCCGCGCCCCGCCCGTAACGTGCGCCGGTTTCTTCATCAAGAAACCGGACCGGAATTCGTCACGAATTCCGGCGCCAGCGGCAGCCGGTTGCCGAAAGCGACGCCTGTGCTTAGATTGAGCCAGAGCCACAGGAGGCCAGATGTCCGACCAATCGCCGCAGGCTTATAAAGTTCTCGCCCGCAAATACCGCCCCGAGACCTTCGCCGATCTTGTCGGCCAGGAGGCGATGGTCCGCACCCTGAAAAACGCCTTCGCCGCCGGCCGCATTGCCCAGGCTTTCGTGATGACCGGCATTCGTGGCACCGGTAAGACCACCACCGCCCGTATCATCGCCAAGGGGCTGAACTGCATCGGCGCTGACGGCCAGGGAGGCCCCACGACCGAGCCCTGCGGCAAATGCGAGCATTGCGTCTCGATCTCGGAGGGCCGCCATGTCGATGTGATGGAGATGGACGCGGCCTCAAACACCGGTGTCGGCGATATCCGCGAGATCATCGATTCGGTGCATTACCGGGCGGCCTCGGCCCGCTACAAGATCTACATCATCGACGAAGTGCATATGCTTTCCGTCAACGCCTTCAACGCGCTCCTGAAGACGCTTGAAGAGCCGCCCGCCCATGTGAAATTCATCTTCGCCACCACCGAGATCCGCAAGGTTCCGGTCACCGTCCTGTCGCGCTGCCAGCGGTTTGATCTGCGTCGGATCGAACCCGAGGTGATGATGGCCCTCCTGCGCCGTATCGCAGGCGCTGAGGGTGCTGATATTTCCGAGGATGCGCTGGCGCTAATCACCCGCGCAGCCGAGGGCTCTGCCCGCGACGCGACCTCGATCCTCGACCAGGCGATCAGCCATGGCCAGGGCGAGACGACCGCGCCCGCCGTCCGCGCCATGCTGGGCCTCGCCGACCGCGGCCGCACGCTGGATCTCTTTGACATGGTGATGAAGGGCCAGGCCTCTGATGCGCTGGCAGAACTTGCGCAGCAATATGCCGAAGGCGCCGATCCGATGGCCGTCCTGCGCGATCTGGCCGAGATCACCCACTGGATTTCGGTGATCAAGGTCACGCCCCAGACCGCCGAAGACCCGACTGTGCCGCCGGACGAGCGCAGCCGGGGCCTTGAAATGGCCGAAAAACTGCCAATGCGGGCGCTGACCCGGATGTGGCAGATGCTCCTGAAAGCGCTGGAAGAGGTCGGACAGGCCCCCAATGCGATGATGGCGGCTGAGATGGCGATCATCCGCCTTACCCATGTGGCCGAGCTTCCCGATCCGGCGACCCTGATGCGGCGGCTGAATGACGGGCCGCGCCCCCCGGGCAATGGACCGGGCGGCTCTGGCCCCGGTGGTGGTGGCATGGCAGGCGGCGCTCCGGCGGGCGGCGGCGCGGTGCATGGCGCGATGCGGCTCGCCCCGATGGCGCGCGGCCCGGCCCATGGAGCGATGATGGCGGCGGCGCCCGCGCTGAATGGCCAGCCCGAGGTGATCTATACCTCGTTTGATCAGATCGTGGCGCTGATCCGCGAGAAACGCGATATGCAGCTGCTGGTCGAGGTCGAGACCGGCCTGCGCCTCGTGCAATATGCGCCCGGCCGGATCGAGTTCGAACCCGCCCCCGGTGCTTCGCGCGATCTGGCGGCCAAACTCTCGCAACGCCTCCAGGGCTGGACCCGCAGCCGCTGGGGCGTCTCGGTGGTCGCCAGCGGCGGCGCCCCCACCATCGCCGAAATCCGCGAGGAAGAACGGCGTGAGGCGGAAACCGGCGCCTTGCAAAACCCGCTGGTGAAAGCGGTGCTGACGGCCTTCCCCAAAGCGAAAATCACCGATATCCGGACGGCAAGCTCTGCCGAAGCGGAGGCCGCGCTCGAGGCCCTGCCCGAGGTCGAGGCGGCGGATGGCGATGACTGGGACCCGTTCGAGGAATAACCCTGCCCGCAGCCCTGGGCGCAGCAGTCAGCGGTAAACACAAAGGAAGAAACCGATGTTCAAAGGTCTTGGTGGTCTCGGCGGGATTGGCGATATGGCCAAAATGATGAAAGCCGCCCAGGAAATGCAGACGAAAATGGCCGATCTGCAGGAGAGCCTCGCAAACAGCGTAGTGGTGGGCGAAAGCGGCGCCGGCCTCGTGAAGGCGCGCGCGACCTGCAAGGGCGATGTGACCGGGCTTGATATCGACCCGTCAATCCTGGTGCCTTCGGAAAAGGAAGTGCTGGAGGATCTGATTCTCGCCGCGATCCGCGATGCACAGTCGCGCGCCGCCACGAAATCCGCAGACGAGATGCGCCGCCTGACCGAACAGCTCGGGCTGCCGGCCGATATGAAACTTCCGTTCTGATGCCGGCGCCCCAGTGACGCGCGCGCCTGACGAGACCGGGATCGAAACGCTGATCCAGCTGATGTCGCGGCTGCCGGGCCTCGGCCCGCGCTCGGCCCGGCGCGCGGTCCTGGCCATGCTGAAACGCCGCGCTCAGGTCATGGCGCCGCTGGCACAATCGCTGGCCGAAGTGGCACTGAACGCCCGCGACTGCCGGATTTGCGGCAATATCTCGACCGCCGATCTCTGCCCGATCTGCCAGGACCCGTCCCGCGCCACCGGAGAGCTTTGCGTGGTCGAAGATGTCGCCGATCTCTGGGCCCTGGAACGCGCAGGCGTGTTTCGCGGCCGCTACCAGGTGCTCGGAGGCACGCTTTCGGCGCTGGACGGGCTTGGTCCCGAAGAGCTGGGCATCCCGCGACTTGTCGCAAGGGTCTCGGACGAGGCGGTCACCGAAGTGATCCTCGCGCTGAGCGCAACCATCGACGCACAAACCACCGCGCATTACATCGCCGATGCGCTGACGGTCACCACAGCGCAGATCACCACGCTTGCCCAGGGCGTGCCGGTCGGCGGCGAACTCGACCATCTCGATGACGGCACGCTCGGAGCCGCTTTGCGGGCGCGGCGCAAACTCTGAAATCGCAAGGCTTTTTGCAGGCTGCGGATGCCTCCGGCGGGGATATTTAAGGACAGAAAATTCAGCAATTCTTCTGCCTCATTTTCTGTCTCTAAATATCCCGGGGGTGAGCGGCAAAGCCGCGAGGGGGCTGGCCCCCTCTTCGCCGCCAGGCCCAGGCCTTTGCATTGCATTCAGGGCGCCGGGGCCTTATCTCGGAACCCAAACCTCAGACCCCCGAAACGTCCCCGGTGGAAAGGCCTGCATATGAACTGGATCACCAATTACGTCCGCCCGAAGATCAACTCGCTCTTCTCGCGGCGCGAGGTGCCCGAGAACCTGTGGACCAAATGTCCGGAATGCGGAACCATGCTGTTCCATCGTGAGCTCGAGGCCAATCTCAATGTCTGCTCGAATTGTGATCACCATATGGCGATCAGCCCGCGGGATCGCTTTACCGCGCTGTTCGACGGCGGCATTTTCACGGAAGTGAAGGTTCCCGAACCGATCTCCGATCCGCTGCATTTCCGCGACCAGAAGAAATATCCTGACCGCCTGAAGGCCGCACAGAAATCGACCGGCGAGAAAGAGGCGATGCTGGTCGCCGAGGGCGAGATCGGCCGCACCCCCATCGTTGCCGCCGCGCAGGATTTCGCCTTTATCGGCGGCTCGCTGTCGATGTATGTCGGCAATGCCTTCATCGCCGGCGCCGAGCGCGCGGTTCAGATGAAGAAGCCCTTCGTGGTCTTTTCCGCCGCCGGCGGCGCCCGGATGCAGGAGGGGATCCTTGCCCTTATGCAGATGCCGCGCACGACCGTGGCGATCCAGATGCTGAAAGAGGCGGGGCTTCCCTATATCGTGGTGCTGACGCATCCGACCACCGGCGGTGTCACGGCCTCTTACGCGATGCTGGGCGATGTGCAGATCGCCGAACCCAATGCGCTGATCTGCTTCGCCGGGCCGCGCGTGATCGAGCAGACCATCCGCGAAAAGCTCCCCGAAGGGTTCCAGCGCGCAGAATATCTGCTGGATCACGGCATGCTTGACCGCGTCACCCATCGCAAATCCATGCGGGAAGAGCTGATCACCATCCTCAGGATGCTCACCGGCCAGCCTCCGGCAATACGCGCCGATCTTGCCGCCCCCGAGCCGGCCCAGGTCGGGACCACTGCTCCGGCCCCCGAAACACCCCAAAGCTGATCTAGGAAAGGCATTCGCAATGTCTGTCACACTTCTTCAGTTCGATTTCCCCTTCACGGGCCCCTGGGGGGCTGGGATGACTGCGGCAATGGAGGACCTGGCACAGGATATCGCCGGAGAGCCGGGGCTTTTGTGGAAGATCTGGACCGAGAACCAGGACAACAGCCGCGCAGGCGGAATCTACCTCTTCGCCTCGGCTGACGCGGCAGAAGCATACCGCGAAAAACATTCGGCCCGGCTCGCAGCCTTCGGCATCACCGGCATCGTCGCGCATGCTTTTGCGGTGAATGACGCGCTGTCCGCCATCACGCGCGCGCCGCTCTGACATGACCATGCCAGACAGCACCGGATCGGACGCGATCCTCGAGCGGATGATGAGCTTTCATCCAAAAATCATCGACCTGACGCTTGACCGCGTGCATCGTCTTCTGGCCGCTCTCGGCCACCCGGAGCGTAACCTGCCGCCGGTGATCCATCTCGCGGGAACCAATGGCAAGGGCTCGACCCAGGCGATGATCCGCGCCGGGCTCGAGGCCTCGGGCGCAAAGGTCCATGCCTATACCTCGCCGCATCTGGCCCGGTTCCACGAGCGGATCCGGCTCGCGGGCGAGCTGATTTCGGAACCGGCTCTGATGGCACTGCTGGATGAATGCATTGCCGCCAATAGCGGTGAGCCGATCACATTTTTTGAAATCACCACCGTCGCGGCGATGCTCGCTTTTTCGCGGGTTCCGGCGGATTTCACGCTGCTTGAGGTCGGGCTTGGCGGGCGGCTTGATGCCACCAATGTCGTAGACCAGCCGCGGCTGTCGATCATCACGCCGGTCTCGATCGACCATCAGCAATATCTCGGCGAGACGCTGCCCGAAATCGCCGGCGAGAAAGCCGGGATCATCAAGCGCGGTGTGCCTGTCGTGGTCGGCCCCCAGGAAGAGGCGGGCCTCGCGGTGATCGAGGCAAAGGCCGCCCGTCTTGGCGCACCGGTCTTTGCCTTCGGTCAGCACTGGCAGATCGCCGAAGAACGCGGCCGGATGGTTTACCAGGACGAAAACGGCCTGCTGGATCTGCCCCTGCCCAATCTGCCGGGGCCGCATCAGATCCAGAATGCCGGGGCGGCGATTGCCGCGCTGCGCCATCTCGGCCGGGATGAGGCCGCCTGCGAGGCCGCCGTCACCCGCGCCATCTGGCCCGCCCGGATGCAACGTCTGACGCAAGGCCCGCTTGCGGCATCGGCGCCGGGCATCGAGCTCTGGCTTGATGGGGGTCACAATCCGGCAGGCGGCGATGCAGTGGCGGCAACGCTTGCCCGCATGCCCGCGCGCGACACTTACGCGATTTGCGGCATGCTCAACACCAAGGATGTGACGGGCTATATGCGCCCGCTCGCCCCCGCGCTGCGGCGCCTGATCGCGGTCGAGATCCCGGGCGAGCCGAACACCCTGCCGGCCACGGCAACGCGCGATGCAGCTGCAACCGCCGGGATCCCTGCCGCAGTTGCAGGATCCGTCCAGGCCGCGCTTGACGAAATTGCCGCCGGGGCGCCCGAAGCACGGGTGTTGATCTGCGGCTCGCTCTATCTCGCGGGGCAGATCCTCAAAGAGAATGGCTGAGCCAGGCGCCCGGCCATTTCTTTGCAAAGTACTGTGCCAGAGGACCGTTTTGCGTTTCGGCCGCAGCGGATGCCAACCCGCCATCCTCGCATAATTGCCGGGGTGGTCTTCAGGCTCCTTAACGGGACCGGGGTGCCATTGGTCTGATTGACTGACCAAAGGACCGGACACGGCCATAAGCCCAGGAAAGGGTGCAACCCTGATAACCCGAATTGCCGACGCCCAGGACCTGCCGGCTTTGCGGGACCTGTTCCTGCGATCCAGACGCTCGGCCTTCGTCTGGGAGGAACGGTCCTCGCTGCGTGCCGAGGATTTCGACATTCAGACAGTCGATGAACTGAAATATGTCGCAGTGGATGCCGGTCGGATTCTGGGGTTCATCTCGGTCTGGGAGCCCGACAGTTTCATCCATCACCTGCATGTTAACCCGGGGCTTCCACGCCGTGGCATCGGGTCAGCCCTTCTCAGGGCCTTGCCCGGCTGGCCAACCGCCCCCTACCGTCTCAAATGCGTCGCAGTGAACACCCCGGCACTTGCTTTCTATCGGGCAAATCAGTTCACGCAGGCAGGTGATGGCCATGCGGATGGTCAGGATTATCTGCTGCTTCAGTCGGGCGGCATCCCGTAACCTTAAGCGGTGCCCGGGCCCAGCCTGAGATCCTGCACAACGCAACCCTGCGTCCCTCAGGGAATGGCTGGCCTTGGCTCTTTGCGTTGACAGATTGCCGCCGAGGCGGGCTGGCCTGCCGGTCATGGCCGGCCCAGAGGACGCCCGGAGAGCGCGCGCCTCAGCCTTTCGCCCCGTAGCGCGCCATGAACATCTCCACCGTGGCCGTGACCGCGCGCTCGATCTCTTCGGGATGGATATCATCGACGAGGTTCAGCATCGCCCGGTCATGGACTGTCGATTTCGCCAGCTGCACGAACTGATCCACCGCCAGGTCGAAATCCGCGATCTCCAGCTCGCCGCGTGCCGCCAGTTCGCGCAGGCGGATCTCCAGCCGGCCCCTGACCATCCCCGGTCCATTCACATAGAACTGCCGCGCCAGCTCGGGAAAGCGCGACACTTCGCCAACCACAAGCCGGAAGAGCTGCCGCCCGAAATCCGACAGCGCAAAGCGGATCACCCGCCGCGAGGACTGAGCCAGAAACTCGCGCGCCGGGGGCGTCTGCGTCATATCCGCCTCGGCAAGGCTGGCCTGGCGCTGGCATTCGACGCTGAACACCTCGGCAAACATCACGCGTTTGTCGGGGAAGTAGGAATAGAGCGTGGCCTTGGAAACCCCGGCCTCGCGGGCGATCTCATCGACCGATGCGCCTTCAAACCCATCGCGCAGGAAAACACGCAATGCGCCTTCCTGAACCTGATCAAATTTTCGGCCTCTGCGGACCTCGGAGTCGGAAATACATGTCATAACAGCAGCATCATGGCCGCGGGTCGGGCAGTTGGCAACCATGAGGCTTGTCAATTCGCCCCCGGGCCAGATTTTCCGGCTGGCCTTCCGGCAGCGCAGCAGGCTAGCTGACCGCAATGCAGCATATCGCGCAAAGATGGTGCAGGGGTGCTTTAGTGATGCCGCTGTGATGGAGGTCCGAGATGTTGACCGCGCTCTCATCCCGCCGCCGGCTCCGGGATCTCTCGGAGAAAGAGATCCTCGCTCTGGCGATCTCGTCAGAAGAAGATGACGCGCGCATTTACCGCCATTACGCCGACCGTCTCCGGGAGGAATACCCCGCCAGCGCAGCGGTGTTTGACGGGATGGCGCTTGAGGAAGATGGCCATCGCCGCGCGCTGATCGACCTTTTCACCAGCCGGTTCGGCCAGGTGATCCCACTGATCCGGCGCGAACATGTGGCAGGGTTCCATATGCGCAGGCCGGTCTGGCTGAAGACGCAGATGTCGCTGGACGTGATCCGGGCAGAGGCGGCAAAAATGGAACGCGAGGCCGGCGCCTTCTATGAAAGCGCCGCCGCCCATGCCACCGATGCCGCGACGCGCAAATTGCTGGGCGATCTGGCCCAGGCGGAATCGGCCCATGAACGGGCGGCCGATCAGCTGACAAAGACCCATCTGAGCGACGATGCCAGTGCTGCCGAAAGCCAGACGGAAAAGCGCCAGTTCATCCTGACCTGGGTACAGCCAGGCCTTGCCGGGCTGATGGATGGCTCGGTCTCGACGCTCGCGCCGATCTTCGCCACGGCTTTCGCGACGCAAGACACCCATACGACCTTTCTGGTGGGGCTGGCCGCTTCGGTCGGCGCCGGGATCTCGATGGGCTTTACCGAAGCCGCGGCGGATGATGGCCGGATCTCGGGGCGCGGCAGCCCACTCAAGCGCGGGATCGCGACCGGAGTGATGACGGCGCTTGGCGGGCTTGGCCATGCGCTGCCTTATCTGATCCCGAACTTCCACCTGGCCACCACCATCGCGATGATCGTGGTGTTCTTCGAGCTCTGGGCCATCGCCTGGATCCAGAACCGCTATATGGAGACGCCTTTCCTGCGTGCGGCCTTCCAGGTCGTGCTGGGCGGCGCGCTGGTCTTCGCCGCCGGTGTGCTGATCGGCGGCGGATAGCCGCGCCCGCGCCCCTTGCTCCGGCGCGGCAATAACTCCATGGTGGCGCCAAAGCCGGAGGAGGCCGGGATCCTCCTCATCCGGAGACGAAAGAGGAGAGACCATGAAGACGATTTCGGAAAACCGCTGCTTTGGAGGGGTGCAGGGCGTCTATAGCCATGCCTCGGAGACCACGCGGACCGATATGACCTTTGGCCTTTTCCTGCCGGAAGGGGCCGAAGACGGGCCCGTGCCGCTGTTATGGTATCTCTCGGGCCTGACCTGCACGCATGAGAATGCGATGGTGAAAGCCGGCGCGCAACGCTGGGCCGCAGAGGCCGGCATCGCTTTGATCTTCCCCGATACCAGCCCGCGCGGCGAGGCAGTCGCCAATGACGAGGCCTATGATCTGGGTCAGGGCGCCGGCTTCTATGTGAATGCGACCGAAGGCCCCTGGGCCAGGCATTACAAGATGTGGGATTATGTGACGGATGAGCTGCCGGACCTCGTGTTCCGCGCCTTCCCGCTGGAGGAGGGCCTTCAGGCGATCACCGGCCATTCGATGGGCGGCCATGGCGCGCTGACCATCGCGATGAGTCTCCCGGGTCGCTTTTCCTCGGTCTCGGCCTTTGCGCCGATTTGCAACCCGATGGCGTCAGACTGGGGCCGCAAACAGTTTACCGCCTATCTGGGCGCGGATGAGAGCACATGGGCGCCGCATGACGCCTCGGCGCTGATGCGCAAACGTGGCTTTGACGGGCCGGTGCTGATCGACCAGGGCACCTCTGATCAGTTCATCGACCTGCTGAAACCCGAAGCCCTTGCCGCCGCGATGACCGAACGCCGCCAGGGCGGCACCTTCCGGATGCAGAAAGGCTATGACCACAGCTATTTCTTCGTGTCCTCCTTCATCGAAGATCACATCTCCTTCCATGTCGACGCGCTGAGGGGCTGAAGACAAAGAGGGGGCCCTGCCCCCTCGGCCCTTTCAGGGCCTCTCCCCCGGGATATTTAGAGACAGATGAAAATATCCGTGTTTCATCTGTCCTTAAATATCCCCGCCGGAGGCTTCCCCGGCCAGCCAGAGATGACAACGCATGTCAGGAATGCCCGATGACGCTCTATATCGACGCTGATGCCTGCCCGGTGAAAGCCGAGGCCGAACAGGTTGCAACCCGGCTGCGCCAGCCGATGGTGCTCGTTTCGAATGGCGGCATCCGGCCCTCAGCCAATCCACTGGTTTCGTCTGTCTATGTCGGTCAGGGTCTGGATGAGGCAGATCGCTGGATTGCGGATCACGCGGGGCGCGGTGATGTGGTGGTGACCTCGGATATCCCGCTGGCCGCGCGCGTGATCGAAGGTGGCGCCTTTGTCGTCAAACCCAATGGGGAAGAGTTGCATGAGCGCAATATCGGCTCGGTTCTGGCCACCCGCGATCTGATGGCAGACCTGCGCTCGGCTGATCCGTTCCGGCAGGGGGGTGGCCGCGCCTTCTCGAAAGCCGACCGCTCGCGGTTTCTGGAATCGCTGGATCGCGTGATGCGCCGCGCCGATGTCGCGGGCAGGACAGACGCCGGCGGAAAAGCAGGCTGAACCTGCTGCCATCATGTCTGAGCCCATACACCATGCCGGCCCATCCGGCCCCTCGCCGGTTCTGACCGGCATCCTGCTCGCCGCAGGAGGCACCGCGCTTTACTCGGTCAATGATATGGCGATCAAGCAGCTGTCCAGCGGCTATGCGCTGCATCAGATCATCCTAATCCGCTCGCTGATCGGGATGACGGTCCTGCTGTTCCTGATCGCGCGCTCCGGGCGCGGCTTTGCGCAGCTGCGCACCCGCAGGCCACTGGGCCACCTGATCCGCGTTCTCGTCATCCTGATCTCGAACTCGGTATATTACACCGGCCTCGCGGTGATGCCGATGGCCGATGCGGCGGCGGTGTCGTATACGAGCCCGCTGATGGTGACCGCGCTTTCCGTCCTTGCGCTGCATGAACGTGTCGGACCAAGGCGCTGGTTTGCGGTATTCCTCGGTCTGATCGGCACCATCCTGATCCTGCGACCCGGCGCCGGGGTCATCCAGATCGCCGCCTTCCTTGTGCTCCTGTCTTCGCTGCTCTATGCGATCGGCAATCTGATGACCCGATCAATGCGCGAAACCGAGACGGCGATGACATTTTCTTTCTATGTCATCTCGGGTTTCATCATCCTGTCATCGCTCATGGGTCTTATCTGCGGTGATGGCCGGTTCGACACCGGCGATGAGCTCTGGAGCTTTCTGTTGCGCCCCTGGATCTGGCCGCCGCTTGCCGATATCCCCTGGCTTTTGCTGACCGGCTGCTGCG
The DNA here is from genome assembly GCF_058313095.1 of Pseudogemmobacter sp. TB195. Taxonomy (NCBI): domain Bacteria; kingdom Pseudomonadati; phylum Pseudomonadota; class Alphaproteobacteria; order Rhodobacterales; family Paracoccaceae; genus Pseudogemmobacter; species Pseudogemmobacter sp. TB195. Next base: position 56,893 of record NZ_JBZEGG010000018.1, on the reverse strand, counting down.
TGGTGACCGGCGGGCTTATGGTCGCTCAGGCCTATCGCACCACCGAAGCCGCCATCCTCGCCCCTTTCGACTATACCGGGATGCCGATGGCGATTTTCTGGGGCGTCACCATTTTTGGCACCTGGCCCGACCTCACCTCCTGGGGCGGCATCGCGCTGATCTGCGGCTCGGGCATCTATATCGTCTGGCGCGAGGCGATCATCGGCAAAAGGAAAAAGACGTGACACCCGAAGCCGTCATCTTCGACATCGGTAATGTGCTGCTCCGCTGGGATCCCGAGGGTTTCTATGACCGCGAGATCGGCGAGGACCGCCGCCGCGCGCTTTTTGCCGAGACCGGCGTGATGGAAGTGAATGACGAAGTGGACGCCGGCGCGCCGTTCCGCGCCTCGATCGAGGAGCTCGCTGCACGCCATCCGGCCTGGGCGGCCGAGATCATGATGTGGCATGACCGCTGGCATGATCTCGCCTCGCCGCCGATCACCGGAGCAATCCGGCTGCGTGACACTTTGCGCGCAAAAGGCATCCCCGTCTTTGCTTTGACGAATTTCGGCGACGGTTCCTGGGACCATGCCCTGCTGCGCTACGGCTTCCTCGCCGATTTCGACCGGCTCTATATCTCGGGCCGCCTGCGGCTGGTGAAACCAGACCCCGCGCTCTACGCGCATGTCGAGGCGGATTGCGGCATTGCCCCCGACCGGCTGCTCTTTGCCGATGACCGCGCCGACAATATCGCGGCCGCCGCCAGGCGCGGCTGGCGCACCCATCAGGTCGAAAGCTGGGAAGGCCTCGCCCGTCGTCTCGTCGCGGAAGACCTGCTGACCGAGGATGAGGCCGGGCTCTGATCGCCCCTGCCTCCTGATCAAAATACTACCGGGGATGCGGAGGGAAATGCCCCCCGCTTCCGTCACCGGCCAGCCAGCACTCGTGCCAGCATGGCGCGGTCACCCTCGCTGCCCAAAAGCTCCAGCGCCTCTCCCGGGGTCAGCCAGACTGCCGTATGGCCCGGCTCGCCTGGCGGCCCGTGCCGCAGGACCGGCCGCGCCAGCCAGACCGTGCAGACCTTCTCGGCCCAGAAGTCATAATCCGGCATGAAGGTGAACCGCCGATAGGTCCCGATCCGGCGCGGCGCGTCAATCTTCCAGCCGGTCTCCTCAAAGACCTCGCGATGCAATGCCGCCAGAGGGTTCTCGCCCGGATCTATTCCGCCGCCCGGCAGCTGAAACTCCGGCACCGGACTTTGCTGAAAGGTGGTCAGGATCCGGCCCCCGCGCAACAGAACCGCATAGACCCCTGGTCGCCGGCGATACTGCTGCCCGGGTTTCACCGCCTCGCCATACCGTCTGATCATCGCATCCCCATACAGCGCCCCATAAACGGCCCCCCTTGGTCACCCGCCCTGGCGCGCCTATATAGGCCGTCGAACCCAGTCCCGGCCCGGGTGCCGTTCTGCCACCAGCCTTGCCAGAGCCCGCCCTGATGGGCAAGGCTGATGGCGTGCGCGTGCAGAGCCCAGGCCCTGCCCGGGTCTCAGCCCTTCAGACATGCGCAAATTCCGCGCCCGAGGATAAATCTATGGCAACCGGGATCCAGATCGGCTCCAAAATCGCATGGGATGACACGGTCCTTCCCTTCCAGCTCGACCTCAGCGGCATCCGTGGCCGGGTCGCGCGGCTGGACGGGGTGCTTGACCAGGTCCTTTCGCAACACAAATACCCGCCCGCCATCGAGGCGCTGGTGGCAGAATGTGCGCTTCTGACCGCGCTGATCGGGCAGACGATCAAACTGCGCTGGAAGCTCTCGCTGCAGATCCGGGGCAATGGTGCGGCCCGGCTGATTGCCACCGATTATTACGGCCCGACCGCCGAGGGCGAACCCGCCCGCATCCGCGCCTATGCCAGCTATGATGCTGAGCGCGTTTGGGAAACCGATGATCCTTTCTCGCTGATCGGCGACGGGTATTTCGCGGTCATGCTCGACCAGGGGGAAGGGATGCTGCCCTATCAGGGCTTTACCCCCATCGCCGGGGGCAGCCTGAGATCCTGTGCCGAAAGCTATTTCGCGCAATCCGAACAGATCCCGACCCGTTTCGCACTGAGCTTTGGCAAAAGCCACGAGCCGGGGCGTGAGGCCGGCTGGCGCGCGGGCGGCATCATGCTGCAACATATGCCGCAAACCGGCGGTGTGGCCGCGGCGCAGGGCTCGGGCGAAAGCGGGCTGCTGACCCATGCGGATATTCTTTCCGGCGCACCGGCCGAAGACTGGAACCGCGCCAATCACCTCCTCGACACGGTCGAGACGCTGGAGCTGATCGGCCCCAATGTCGCGCCGACGGAACTGCTGGTGCGGCTGTTCCACGAGGAAGAGCCCCGGGTGTTTGACGCACAGCCGTTGCGGTTCGGCTGTTCGTGCTCGGAAGATAAGGTGCGCAACACGCTCTCGATCTACAGCCAGAAAGACATCGCCCATATGACGACACCCGAAGGCAAGGTCACCGCCGACTGCCAGTTCTGCGGCGCGCATTACGAGATGGATCCGGCGACGCTCGGCTTTGAGGGCACAGCTGCGGCCAGCGCCACCGGCAATGGCGGCTGACCTTTCGCCCGAGACGCTGCGGCAGCTCCTGGCTTTGCCAGGGGCCGCCCCGCCATCGTCGGATTACGACCTGAACCCCGGCATCCGCCTGCCCGAGGGCCGCAAACTGCGCCCCGCTGCGGTGCTGATCCCGGTGCTGCTGACCCAGGGCGGCGCGCGGGTCATGCTGACGAAACGCTCCTCGCAGCTGAAACACCATCCCGGCCAGATCGCCTTCCCGGGCGGCAAGACCGACGAGGGGGATGCCGGCCCCGAGGCCACCGCCCTGCGCGAGGCATGGGAGGAAACCGGCCTTGCCCCCGGCGCGGTCGAGGTCCTTGGCCGCCTGCCAGATCATGAGACGGTGACCGGCTTTCAGGTCACCCCGATTCTGGGGCTTATAGCGGCCCCGTTTACCCCGCGCCCCGAGGCCGGCGAGGTCGCAGAGGTTTTCACCGTGCCGCTGGCACATCTTCTGTCGATCCCGCGTTACTCGATCGAGCGGCGGATGTGGCGCGGTGAATGGCGACGCTATTACACCGTGCCCTGGGGGCCCTGGTATATCTGGGGTGCCACCGCCCGCATCCTGCGCGGCCTGGCCGGGCGCGCTGCCGGGCGGGACGGATCATGAAAACCACTGCATCATGAAGATTACCGGCGACTGGCTCACCCGCGCCGAAAGCCAGCAGGTCTTTCACATGCTGGAAAGCGCGGGCCATCAGGCTCTGGCGGTGGGCGGCTGCGTCAGGAATGCGCTGATCGGCGCGCCGGTGGCCGATGTCGATATCTCGACCGATGCGCGCCCCGACCGGGTGATCGAACTCGCGCGCGCGGCGGGGTATCGCGCCGTGCCGACCGGGATCGACCATGGCACCGTCACCGTGATCATCGGTGACGCGCCCTATGAGATCACCACCTGGCGGCGCGATGTCGAAACCGATGGCCGCCGCGCTGTGGTGGCTTTTGCCGACCGGATCGAAGACGATGCCATGCGGCGCGACTTCACCATGAACGCGCTTTACGCCCGGGCCGATGGCACCGTGACCGACCCTTTGGGCACCGGCCTCGCAGATGCACTGGCCCGCCATATCCGCTTTGTCGGCGCGGCAGAGGCGCGGATCCGCGAGGATTACCTGCGCATCCTGCGCTTCTTCCGTTTTTACGCCTGGTATGGCGACCCGGATGAGGGCCCGGACCCGGACAGCCTCGGCGCCTGCGCGGCGCTGGCGGGCGGGGTCGACACGCTGTCGCGCGAAAGGGTCGGGGCCGAGCTGAAAAAGCTCCTCGCCGCCCCCGATCCGGCACCTGCGCTGGCGGCGATGCAGGCTGCGGGCGTGCTGGCGGCCGCGTTGCCCGGCGCCGATGCGCGCCAGGTCGCCTTGCTGGTCCATTTCGAGGCGGGCCGCACCCCGCGCTGGACCCGCCGCCTTGCGGTCATGGGCGGCGACACTCTGGGCGAGGCACTACGCCTCTCACGCGCCGAGAGCACAGAAATCACCCGCCTGCGCGAGGCCACCCTGGAAGGCGGCGCCCCTACCCGGCTGGGCCATATCCTCGGCACAGAGACCGCCACCGACGCCATTCTCGCGCGCGCGGCGCTGCTCGAAAGCCCGCCGCCCCTGGCTTGGGAAGACGCGGTCGCGCGCGGTGTCGCCGCCACTTTCCCCGTCACCGCTGCGGATCTGATGACGGATTACAGCGGCCCCGCGCTTGGCCGACGGCTGGCGGCGCTGAAAGAGGCCTGGCTCGCATCGGATCTGACCCTCGGCAGAGACGCACTGCTGGCTCTGCCCTGAGCCGCAGTTTCCTTCTGCCGCAAAACCGTATAGACACCCGGGACAATTCCGGGTGCTGAAATGTTTCGCTTTTTCGAGGGTCTCGTCGACCCATATACCGCCTATTCCGAAACGGATACCCCGCCGCGCAAGCTCTGGCCCTGGCTGAGGGACTATATCCGCCCCTTCCGCAAGGTCTTTGCGGTCACCGGCACCCTGTCGGTGGCCTCGGCCTTCATTGAAGTGGCGATGATCTGGTATCTCGGGCGGCTGATTGACCTGATGGTAACGTCGGGGCCCGCCGCCTTTTTTGCCGCACACGGGCTGGAAGTGGCGCTGATCGCGCTGGCGGTCCTGGTGATACGCCCGATGATCCAGGTCGGCAGCGTGGCGCTTCTGCACAACACGATCCTGCCGAATTTCGGCACCATGATCCGCTGGCGGGCGCATCGCCATGTCCTGCGACAGCCGGTCGGCTGGTTCGAGAGCGACTTTGCCGGCCGCATCGCCAACCGCATCATGCAAACGCCGCCCGCCGCAGGTGATGCGGTGTTCCAGACATTTGACGCTGTGGCCTTTGCCGCCGTCACGGTGGTCGGTGCCGGGCTTATGCTGGCCGAGGCCGATCCGCGCCTGCTGGTACCGCTGGTGCTGTGGTTCGCGCTTTACATGGCGCTGGTCCGCTGGACGATCCGCCGCGCCGGACCGGCCGCAATGGCAAGCTCGGATGCGCGTTCAGCCGTGACCGCGCGGGTGGTCGATGCCTATTCCAACATCCATTCCGTCAAGCTCTTCGCCCATCACGACCGCGAAATCCTCTATGCGAAAGAGGCGATCGAAAACGCCCGAGCGACCTTCCAGAAGGAAATGCGGATCATCACCAGGATGGATCTCGCGCTGACGCTTCTGAACGGGTTCCTGATCATCGCGATCATCGGCTGGGCGGTCTGGCTCTGGGTTCAGGGTCATGCCTCGACCGGAACCGTCGCCGCCGCTTCGGCGCTGGTTCTGCGGCTGAACAATATGACCTTCTGGATCATGTGGGCCTTTTCCGGCCTCGTTCAGGCTCTCGGCGTGGTGCAGGAGGGGATGCAGACCATCACCCAGCCCATTCAGCTGACCGATGCGACCGGCGCGAAACCGCTGGATTATCGCGAGGGGCTGATCGAGCTGAAAGGCCTGCGCCACCATTACGGGCGTGAGGCGGGCGGCATCCAGGGCATCGACCTGGTGATCCGTCCGGGCGAGAAAATCGGTGTGGTCGGGCGGTCGGGCGCGGGGAAATCTTCGCTGGTGAAGCTGATCCTCAGGTTCTACGACCCGGAAGGCGGCCAGGTGCTGATCGACGGCCAGGATGTGACGAAAGTCACCCAGGATTCCTTGCGCCGGCTGATCGGCATGGTGCAGCAGGACAGTTCGCTGATGCACCGCTCCGTGCGCGACAATATCCTTTATGGCCGGCCGGATGCGACGGAAGACGAGATGATCGCAGCCGCCAGACGCGCCGATGCACATGAGTTCATCCTGACGCTGGAAGACCCTGCAGGGCGCCGTGGCTATGACGCCCATGTCGGCGAGCGTGGCGTGAAGCTTTCGGGCGGCCAGCGGCAGCGGGTGGCTCTGGCGCGGGTGATCCTGAAAGACGCCCCGATCCTGATCCTCGACGAGGCCACTTCGGCGCTGGACAGCGAGGCGGAAGCCGCGATCCAGGCCGCGCTTTACGGCGTGATGCAGGGGAAAACCGTGATCGCGATTGCGCACCGGCTTTCCACCATTGCCGAGATGGACCGCATTGTCGTCCTGGATGATGGCCGCGTGGCCGAACAGGGCAGCCATGCCGAATTGCTGGCGCGGAACGGGCTTTATGCCCGGTTCTGGGCGCGCCAGTCAGGCGGCTTTATCGGTCTTGAAGACCAGTCTGAGGATCAGCCGCAATGAGCGTTTTCGCCTGGCTCGGAGCAAGGATCGACGCGTTCCGTCCGGCGGATGGGCCGCCGCCGCAGCAGCTCGGCGCCTTCATGCGCTGGTGCCTGCGCGGCGCCTGGCCCTGGATGGTGGTCGCGGGTGTGATCTCGGCGCTGACCGGCGTGACCGAGGTGGTCAGCGCGATGATTCTCGGCCAGGTGATCGATGCCGCGGTCACGTCCGGGCCAGAGGCCTTTTTCAGCACCCATGCCTGGCTTTTGCTGGGCTTTCTTGGCTTTTACCTGATCGTAAGGCCGCTGGCTTTCGGGCTTGGCAATGCCTCGAACGCGGTGGTGATCGGGCCGAATGTGATGCCCCTGGTGCTGTCGCGCCTGCATCGCTGGACGCTTGGCCAGCCGGTGACCTTTTTCGACAATGACTTTGCCGGCCGCATTGCCACCAAACAGATGCAGGCGGCCCGCGCCGTCACCGATACGGCGTCCGAGATCATCAATACCGTCTGTTTCGCGCTGGCCTCGGTGATCGGTTCAGCGATTTTCCTGATCGCAATTGACCCCATCGTTGCAGTCGCCCTGCTGGTCTGGCTGGTCGCGTACCTGCTGATGATCCGCTTTTTCCTGCCGCGGATCCGCAAGAATTCGGCCGCCCGCGCAGCAACCCGGGCCATGGTTTCAGGCCAGGTTGTCGACACGATCACCAATATCAAGACCGTCAAGCTGTTCGCCCATCACCGGTTCGAGGATGAAGTTGCGCTGAAGGCGATGGAGAATTTCCGCGACGCCTCGCTGGAATATGGCGAGATCTCCACCTGGTTCCGGCTGGCGCTGATGACGCTGGCGGGGGTGCTGCCGGTGATGCTGATTGGCGGCACGCTGCTGCAATGGCAGGCCGGGGCGGCGACGGCGGGGGATATCGCGGCGGCGGGCGCGGTGGCTCTCAGGATCGCGCAGATGTCGGGCTGGGTCTCCTTCACGCTGATGGGGATCTATACTTCGGTCGGCGAGGTCGAGGACGGGATGAAGACGCTCTCGATCCCCCATGCGCTGGCCGATGCCGAAAGCGCGATCGAACTGCCAAGGATCCGGGGCGAGATCGGCTATAATGGCGTGACTTTTGCCTATGGCCGCACCGATGAGAAAGGCCGGGGCGGGGTGCGCGGCATCCGCCTGACCATCCTGGCGGGCGAGAAGATCGGCATTGTCGGTGCGTCTGGCGCGGGGAAATCGACATTGGTTTCGCTGCTGCTCAGGCTTTACGACCCGGAAAAAGGATCGGTCACCATTGACGGCCATGACCTGCGCGGCGTGACGCAGGAAAGCCTGCGCCGTCAGATCGGCATGGTCACGCAAGAAACCGCGACCTTCAACCGATCCGCCTGCGACAATATCGCTTATGGCAATCCCGAGGCCTCGCAGGCCGAGATCGAAGCGGCGGCGCGTGCCGCCGAGGCACATGACTTCGTCTCCTCCATGGTCGATCACCAGGGGCGCCAGGGCTATGACGCCTTCCTTGGCGAGCGCGGCGTCAAGCTTTCCGGCGGCCAGCGGCAGCGCATCGCTCTGGCGCGGGCCTTCCTGAAAAACGCACCGATTCTGGTGCTGGACGAGGCGACATCGGCGCTTGACAGCGAGGTCGAGGCTTCGATCCAGGAGGCGCTGGAACGGGTGATGCAGGGCAAGACCGTGCTTGCCATCGCGCACCGGCTTTCGACCATCGCGGCGATGGATCGCATCATCGTGATGGAAAAGGGCGAGATTGTCGAAGAAGGCAGCCATGAGGCGCTGCTGGCACAGGACGGGCGCTACGCGCGGTACTGGAAACGCCAGTCGGGCGGCTTCATCGTCACCGAACAGGAAGAAGCGAATGGGTGAAACGGTTCGGCTGGTCATTGACCGGCTGGGGCATCTGGGCGACGCGATTGCGTCTGGCCCGGATGGTGCGGTGTTTGTTGCCGGGATGCTGCCCGGCGAAGAGGTCGAAGGCATATTGCAGGGCGACCGTCTGACCGGCGCGCGAATCGTGACGCCCTCGCCTGCGCGTGTAAAACCGCCCTGTCCGCATGCGAAAAGCTGCGGTGGCTGTCAGCTGCAACATGCCTCGGATGATTTCGTCGCCGGCTGGAAACGCGATGTGGTTGCCCAGTCGCTGCGCCTGCAGGGGATCGAGGCGCCGCTTTTGCCCGGGGTTGTGACCTCGCCACCCGCCACACGGCGGCGCGCGACCCTGTCGGGGCGGCGCACCAAAGGCGGTGTGCAGCTTGGGTTTCACGCCAAGGGCCAGGAGCTGATCATCGCGATGCCGGGCTGCAAACTGCTGCATCCCGACCTGATGGCCACCCTGCCCGCGCTGGAGGCGCTGGTGCAGTTCGGCGGCTCGCGCACATCCGAGATCCAGCTTCAGGTAACGCAAAGCCTCGCGGGGCCGGATGTGGTTGTGACCGGCGGCAAGGTACTGGATGGCCCGGCCCAGATGGAGCTTGCGCGGCTTGCCGAGCGGTTCTCCATCGCGCGCCTGACCTGGGACAAAGAGATCATCTCGCAACGCGAGGCCCCGGTGATCCGGCTGGGCACGGCGCGGGTCGAATTCCCCCCCGGCGCCTTTTTGCAGGCGACATTCCAGGGTGAGGCGGCACTGGTCAGCGCGGTGAAAGCCGCCGTCGGGGGCGCGAAGCGCATCGCGGATCTGTTCTGCGGGCTTGGCACTTTCGCCCTGCCGCTGGCGGCAGAGGCTGCGATTCATGCGGTCGAGGGCCACCCTGCCCTCACGGGTGCGCTTGAAAAAGCCGCGCGCAACACGCCGGGGCTGAAGAAAATCACCACCGAGACGCGCGATCTCTTCCGCCGCCCGCTTGAGACCGATGAGCTGAAGGGCTTTGACGCGGTGGTGATCGACCCGCCCCGTGCCGGAGCCGAGGCGCAATGCCAGCGGCTCGCGGTGTCAGAGGTGCCGGTGATCGCGATGGTGTCCTGCAACCCCGTCACCTTCGCGCGCGATGCAAAGATCCTGATCGCGGCGGGCTACCAGCTCGACCATGTTCAGGTCGTCGACCAGTTCCGCTGGTCGGTTCATATCGAACTGGCCGCCCGCTTTTCGCGTTGAAAATAACGCATCCGTGAGACCGGATGGCGACGGGAATGCTGGCCTCAGTAAGGTGATTCCGCTATCCGGTAAAAAAACAGGCGAGCGGAAACACTCCATGCGGGCATTCAGACTTCTTATTATCCTGGCGCTTGCGGTGACGCTGGCAGCCTGCGGCAAGAAGGATACCAAATTCCGGACATATAAGGGCCCGGAGGTCACTTCGGTCGTCATCAAGAAGACCGACCGAATCATGTATCTTCTTCACAATGAAAAAGTGCTGAAGAAATATGATGTGGGCCTCGGCTTTGCTCCGGTCGGCCACAAGCAGTTCGAAGGGGACGGCAAGACGCCCGAAGGCACCTATTACATGACCTTCAAGAACCCGAATTCGCGCTATCACCTGTCGCTTTACGTGAATTACCCCAATGTCATCGACAAGGAATTCGCGCTTTTGCAGAACAAAAAGCCTGGCGGTGAGATCTTCATCCATGGCGGGCCGCGCAACAAGGTCTCGGTGCGGGACTGGACCGAGGGCTGTATCGCCGTGACCGATGATCAGATCGAAGAGGTCTATTCCATGGTCAATCTGGGCACGCCGATCCACATCCTGCCCTGAATTCTCGCCTCATAACCAGTACCCAAAACAAAACGGGCGACCTGTGCGGGGCGCCCGTTTTGCTTTGAATGGGTCTCTGATTCCGGATCAGCCGCCGGTAACCAGCGTCCACCAGATTTTGCCGCCCTCTTCCTGATACCAGGCGAAGCCCGCCTCGCGCGCATTCGGATCGAGAATCACATCGCGCTGGTCCTTGGCCGCCATCCAGACCGAAAGCGTCTCCAGCTCCGTCTGATAGGTCTCAGAGATATTCTCGCCCAGAAGCCGCCCGTTATAGCCCGCGCGCTGCACCCGAGTCAGCGGCGAAGAGCCGTCAGAGCCGAAATGCCAGGGGCGGTTCTGCACCGACATATCGCGCGAATGGGTCTCTGCCGCCGCATTCAGCGCCGCGCTGAAGGCCAGAGGCTGTGCGCCCTTTGCCCGGCGCATCGTATTGACGCTGTCGAGGAAGCGATAAGGGATCTGTTCGGCAATGGCCGGGGTGATGCGATAGATGCGCGGCAGCGGTTTGCCATCCGCACCAAGCTGCACCGGTTCGGTTCCCGCCCCCACACATGCCGCCAGCAGAAGTGCCGGCCCCAGGGCCAGGAATGCTCGTCTGTTCATGCTCTCACCAACTACTGCCCGTTTCGGTGTTTTGCCCCCTTTTATCCGTTCTGCGGCGCGGGCGCAAATGCTACGCATAACTCAGACGACGGGCGGCCCCCGGGGCCATGCCCAACGGCGGCGCCGACATCGCCCCCGCCCGCTTTCGCGCCTTTGCACAGCGCAGGGCGCCGCCATGCACCGAAGTTACAACCGTTTGATTTGCGCATGACGCCGGAAAACACTAGGTTCCGCACAAAAATACCCATTGCAGGAGTAAAGAGATGTCCGCTGACCACCTGAATCGCCGCAGGGTGCTTGGCAATGCCGCCGCGTTGGGGGCCGCCGCTCTGGGCGCCTCTGCCTTCGGAGCCGCCACTTTCGGCACCGGGCTGACGCCGGCAATGGCCCAGGATACTCCGCGCAACAATGCCTCCAGCTTCCGGATGCTGGACTGGCGGGGCTATTTCGACAACACCCGCAAAGGGGCGATTCTCGTCGATATCACCTCGCGGGCGCTTCACTTCTGGTCGGAAGACCAGTCGGTCTACCGGCTTTACCCGACTTCGGTGCCGCTCTCGGATGATCTGACCCGTCTGGGCCGGACCGAAGTGGTGCAAAAGGTCGTCAATCCGTCCTGGCGTCCGACGCCCTCGATGAAAGAGCGCAATCCGGAATGGCCGGATGTGGTCGAAGGCGGTGCTGCGGACAATCCGCTTGGAACCCGCGCAATGTATCTGAGCTGGACCTATTACCGGATCCACGGCACGCATGACACGCGCAAGATCGGGCGGAAATCGTCCAATGGCTGCATCGGCATGTATAATGAACACGTGCAGGAACTTTACGATATGGCGCAAATTGGCACACAAGTGTTGCTAATTTGACGACACTTTAGCCCTACATACAGCACCCGCTTACAGCGAATTGCATTTTCCAGGGGCTCCTGATTAACAAACGGTTACGAGGACACTTGGGTGCATGTCGTGACCTCTGCAATACCACGGCATGCTGTAACTGGAGATTCTAAGATGAAAAAAATCGCGCTTGCCGCTGCTCTCTCGGTTGCCGCTTCGTCGGCTTTCGCAGGTGGTGTTGTTGAACCCCATATGGAGCCGGAAGTCGTGAAGCAAACGACGTCGTCCTCGGGCGGCATCCTTGTTCCGCTGCTGGTGCTCGTTGTGATCGCAGCAGCTGCCGCAAGCTGATCACTGAAGCAATTCATGGAAAGGGACGGCAGAGTTTCTGCCGTCCCTTTTCATTTGTGCCGATGCGTGAATGCCCATGCGTTCTGCCTGTGTCGGTCCTTGGCGACAGATGCGCCAATGAAAGGCAGGGTGAACCCAGACCGCCCTGCCGGAAGTAGCCGTCAGAACCACCCCGCAAAACGGCCCGGAAGGTGCCTCGCCGGCTCAGACCCAGCCGGCCAGATTCGCTGCGATGATGCCGGTGAGGGCCTCGATATGGGCCGGATCGTCATTGAGGCAGGGAATATAGGTGAAGCGCTCGCCCCCGGCATGCAGGAAGGCCTCCTGAATCTCGCCCTGGATCTCTTCCAGCGTCTCGATGCAATCGGCCGAAAAGGCCGGCGCGATCACTGCGATCCGCTTCCTTCCCTGTTTCGCCAACTCGGCCACATATTCGACCGTATAGGGGCGCAGCCATTCCTCGGTGCCAAAGACCGACTGGAAAGACGTATGCAGCTCTGCCTCGTCCCAGCCGAGCGCCTCGCGCAACAGGCGCGAGGTCTTGCGGCATTGGCAGAAATAGGGGTCACCCTCTTCGACATAGCGTTTCGGCATGCCGTGATAGCTTGCGACCAGCAGATCGGGACGGTGATCCAGCGCCGCATAGGCGCGGGTGACCGACCCCGCCAGTGCCGTGATATAGGCCGGGTTGTCGTAATATTCCGGAACGATCCGGACCGAGGGCTGGCGCTTTTCCTGCATCAGCGCGCGGAAGAGCTGGTCATTCGCCGTCGCCACCGTTGCCCCCGCATATTGCGGGTAAAGCGGCAGGAAGGCGATCTTCGTGCACCCTTTTGCGATCAGCGCTTTCAGCTTTTCTTCGGTCGAGGGCTTGCCGTAACGCATGCAGAAATCGACCTCGACCCGGTCGCCGAACTGCGCCTTCAGCGACGCCGCAAGCGCAGCCGTCTGCGCCTTGGTGATCGTCATCAGAGGCGATTCGTTCAGGTCTTCGTTCCAGATCAGCTTGTAATTCGCCCCCGAGGTGAAAGGGCGTTTCGACAGGATCACCGCCTGCAACAGCGGCTGCCATTTCCAGTCCGGGATATCGATCACCCGCTTGTCTGACAGGAATTCGTTCAGATAGCGGCGCATCGACCAGTAATCATAGCCGTCAGGCGTGCCGAGATTGGCGATCAGCACGCCGATCTTCTTGCTGCCCGTCACCGGATGCCCTTCGGGAAGCCCGTTCGCCGCGCTGTTTCTCGCGTCAGTCATGCCTGTCGCTCCCTCTGCTGGTTGCGGGTCCGGGATACAGGCTTGACCTGTGGGGTCAAGCGCAAGGCCGCATCACGGCAAGCGGTGTTCCGTCGCATGAAGCGCATCCGCCAGCCGCGCGCGCGCCGATCCGGGGCGCAGGGGCTTTTGCTGGCTTTCATGCGGGGTCCATCCGGTCAGGCAGATCACCTCGAATGTGGCCTCGATCCGGTCGCCGGCTGCCGGGAAATTCTGCCGGTAGATCTCGCCCGCCCTGAGAAACAGCGCGCGCGATGTCGGGCGGCGCAACCGGGCTGCCAGCGCATTGGTCTCGCCCATGGCGCGCAGGTCCGACATCAGATGGAAAATGTCGCGATAGGCCACTTTGCGGGTGAAACTGTCGGCCACCGGCAGTGCGAATCCGGCACGTTGCAACAGCGCGCCCAGATCGCGGATCTCTGCCATCGGCAGGATCCGGGGCGAGAGACCGCTACTGATTTCGGCCTCGGCCTCGGCAAGACAGGCGCGCAGCTCGTGCAGCGTTTGCCCGCCGAACAAAAGGGCGAGGAACAACCCGTCGGGCTTCAGGGCGCGAAACCCCTGCACCATCTGCCCGACCGGATCATCCGCCCAATGCAGGCTCATCGCGTGGATTACGGCATCCTGGCTGCCAGGGGCCAGCTCCAGCAGCGGCAGATCCGGGGAGTGCGGCAGATCCGGCAGCGCCCCGGCCCAGAAATCCGGAAAACCGCTGATCAGAACCGGCGCCGTAAACCTCCTGTTAACCGAAAGCAGCCTTTCCTTGATCTCATCGGCAGCCTCTTCAAGCAGGAAAAAGGCCGGATCAGGCAAGGCAACCGCGCGACGGCGGTGCAGCGAAAGGGCGTGGCGATCGGTCAGGACAGGTGCGGACATGATGGCGGAAAATAGGGGGCGCAGGCAAAGATGCAAGCGAAGATACGGTGATCAGGATGCGTCCTGGCCGGGCCGCCCTGCTGGCGAGAACGCTGGGGCTCGGGGTGATCCGGGCGGTATTTCCGCCGCAATGCCTTGCCTGCGGCGGGCTGGTATCATCGGATTTCGGGCTTTGCGGCAGCTGCTGGCGGGACACGCCGTTTATCACCGGCGCCTGCTGCAGCACTTGTGGCCTTGAGGTGCCCGCAGATCCGGATGCCTCCGGGGCAGCTGGCGGCGGGGATCACCTTTGCGAGGAATGCCATGCCGCCCCCCGCCCCTGGGCGGCCGGGCGCGCGGCGATGCTGTACAGGGCGGCGACCGGGCGCAGCCTTGTGCTGGCGCTGAAACATGGCGACCGGCTGGATCTGGCGCGTCCAATGGGCCAGTGGCTCGCGCGCGCGGCACGGCCCCTGCTGGCCGAAGGCATGGTGATCGCCCCCGTGCCGTTGCACCGCTGGCGGCTCTTTCGGCGGCAATACAACCAGGCTGCCCTTTTATCGCATGAACTGGCCCGGCTGACCGGGCTTGATCACGTCCCCGATCTGTTGACCCGCCCGCGCGCCACCGGCAGCCAGGAGGGCCGCTCGCGCGAGGCGCGCTTTGCCGCGCTGGACGGCGCGATCCGCATTTCGCCACGCCAGGCCGCCCGGATCCGGGGGCGTCCGGTGCTGCTGGTCGATGATGTAATGACCTCGGGCGCGACATTTTCCGCAGCCACTGCCGCCTGTCATGCAGCAGGCGCAGGGCCGGTATCTGTTCTCGCCCTCGCACGCGTTGCACGCAATGGTTAAATCCCTATAGTTCCATCCGGAATAAGGGACCAGCCATGCGTAAAGTCGAGATCTACACCACCCCCACCTGCCCCTATTGCCTCGCGGCAAAGCGGCTTCTGACGAAAAAGGGCGTGGCCTTCACCGAGATTGACGTCAGCCGCGACCCGGATCTGCGGATCGCCATGACCAATCGTGCCGGCGGGCGGCGGACGGTGCCGCAGATTTTCATCGGCGAGACCCATGTCGGCGGCTCGGACGATCTGCATGCGCTGGAGCATGAGGGCAGGCTTGACCCCCTGCTGGCCGGCTGATGCGCGCGGCTCTGATCCAGCTGAATGTGACAGACGACCCGGTCGAGAATCTCGCCTCGGTCCAGGGTATGTTTCGCACCGCGGTGGCCTCGGGTGCGGATTTCATCCTGACGCCCGAGATGACCAATTGCCTGTCCTCATCGCGCGATCACCAGCGCAGTGTTTATCACCATGAGGACGACGACCCCACGCTCAGCGCCTTGCGCGAGGCAGCAGCGGCGGCGGGGAAGCATCTGCTGATCGGTTCGCTGGGGCTGTTGACCCGCGATGCGGATGGACGATTCGCGAATCGCTCCTTTCTGATCGGGCCGGATGGCGGCATCCTCGCGCGGTACGACAAAATTCATATGTTCGACGTCAATGTCTCGGAAACCGAGATCTACCGCGAGAGCGCAGGCTATCGGCCCGGCGACCGCGCGGTGGTGGCGGAAACACCCTTTGGTAAGGTCGGCATGGCGGTCTGCTATGACCTCCGCTTCCCGCATCTTTTCCGCCACCTCGCGAAAGGCGGCGCAGAGATCCTGACGGTGCCGGCGGCCTTCAACGACACAACCGGCCGCGCGCATTGGGAGACCCTGCTGCGCGCCCGCGCCATTGAAAATGGCTGTTTCGTCCTCGCCCCTGCCCAGACCGGTTTTCACCGCGAGGCGCATGGCCGCGGGCGGCGCACCTGGGGCCATTCGCTTGCCATCGCGCCCTGGGGCGAGGTGATCGCCGATGGCGGGACCGAGCCGGGCGTCACCCTGGCCGATCTCGACATTTCCCAGATCGCGCGGGCGCGGGGCCGGGTTCCGGCGCTGACCCATGACCGCGATTTCAGTGGGCCGGACACAAATCTATGAGCCAGGACCGCACCGAAGACATTGCCGTCGCGCTGTTTGGCGAATTGTTCATGACCGATCAGCTGGCGCGCAACCGCATCTCGAAGGCACTGCCCAAGGGCATGGAACTGTCGCAGTTTTCGGTGCTGAACCACCTCGCGCGGGTGCAGGATGAACGCAGCCCGGCGCAGCTTGCGCGCGCGTTCCATGTCACGCGGGGCGCGATGACCAACACGCTGTCGCGGCTGGAATGGGCCGGGCATATCCATATCCGCCCCGACTGGGATGACGCACGCCGGAAATTCGTGGCGATCAGCCCCGCCGGACGCGCCGCCCGCGATGCCGCCGTTCAGGCGGTGACGCCGATGATTGCCGAAGTGGTCGAGGCGCTTGGCCAGGACCGCGTGCGCGCCGTCCTGCCGGTCCTGCGCGAGATGCGGGCAAGGCTGGAACAGGAGGGCTGAAGGCCCTCCCGCCGCCTCGGTCCCGCAATCAGTTGTTCGAAATCGCCTGGGCCGCGCGTCCGATGCCCATCACACCCGCCGCAAGGCCGATGATGGAGGCCGCCGAGCCGATCGGGCTTTCTGCCACCACAACCACATCCTTGTTCTGGATGTAGAACTGTCCGGCCGAGAACAGTCCGTCTGCCGAGGTCAGGTCGATGGCAAAGATCACGCGTTGCTTGTCCGGGCCCACGCCCGCCGCGCTGCTCGCCGCACGCAGCGCAGTCGCCGGATAATTGCGCAGGACCAGCACCGATTTGGCATCCGCACGCGCATCGTTCAGCCCGCCGGTCAGCGACAGAGCCTCCAGCGCGGTCACCCGCTCTTGCGGGAAGGGCACCTGCGATTCGGCGCCCGAAGCGCCCAGCGCGATGAAATAGCGCTCATCCGATTCGACATAGACCTTGTCGCCGCCACGCAGCGTGGTGTCCTGCGCCGGGTCTTTCAGCAGCCGCTCTGCAGAGATGCCGTAGAGCTTGCCGTCGCGCATCAGCCGCACATAGGGGTTCTTCATCGCGGCGGGGATGCCGCCTCCCATGGCAAGCAGGCCCAGCACGGTAAAGTCCCGCGAGGGCATCGGATAGCTGCCAGGCGCATTGACGCCTGAGACCAGATCGACGGTCGATTTATGCCCCGGCTGATGCGCGACCAGCACCTGCGACGAGGGCATGATCGTTTCGATTTTTTTCTGTACCGCCTCGCGCGCCTGGTCGGGGGTCATATTGCCAATATAGACCTTGTCGGCGAAGGGCAGGTAGATCGACCCATCGGGCGAGACGGTAAGCCCCGGCAGCGCCACGAGTTTCTGTCCCGGCTGCGACAGGAGCGTCACATCCCCGGTCTCCCAGATCGTCAGATCGACCTTGTCGCCGGCCTGGATAGTATTGCCCGAAGGCCCACGCTTTTTCGTCAGCCAGCCCGAGGTGGCGGCGCCCCCGCCCATGCCGGGCCAGCCCGAGACCCGCCCCACCGTATCGCGCGACACATGCACCACCTGGAAATCGGCGTCTTCGGCATCAGCGCCGCGCAGGATCTCGCTCGCCTTCCCCGCCCCTCTCGGCGCGGTGCAGCCGGCAAGTGACACAGAGACAGTGGCTGCGACAAGCAGCCTGACGACAGACGAGGAACGCATACAAATCTCCGGCGGCAGCCCTGGAATTCCGGCATCGTGCCTGTCCGCATATCCCCATATATGGACAGTTCGACCCCCGGGACCATAAGCTCTGGTCGGCTGCGGTCAATTGCCTGTGACATTGGCCGGGACGATTTGGCGGGAATGCGGCGCAAAAACCTGGGGGCAACTCTGTCAGATACCACTGTTATTGTAACCGGCGCGGCAGGCCGGGTTGGCTCGATCCTGAAACGGGTCTGGACGGCCGCGCCACCGCCGGCGCTGCGGTTTCTGTGGTCTTCGCGGCAGGAGACGCCCGGCATCCGCTGGGATATCGGCGCCGGCCCTGCACCGGCCTGGCGGCGGGATGCGATCCTTTTGCATCTGGCCGGCACGACCGGCGCGAGGGATCCGGGTTCCAATCCGGGTCTGATCCCGCCGGTGCTGGAGGCCTGTCGCCAAAATCATGTCCGCCATCTGGTCTGTCTCTCAACTGCGGCCGTCTATGCGCCGGGGCCGGTGCCGGCCCGCGAAAGCGACCCGCCTGCGCCGCCGGGCCCCTATGGTGCGGCCAAGCTGGAGGCCGAGCGTCTGCTTGTGGCATCGGGCCTGCCGCTGACCATCCTGCGGCTTGGCAATCTGGCCGGGGCCGATGCACTTTTGGCCCCGCGCGCGCCCGGGCAGGACATTCGCCTCGACCCGGTTGCAGATGCGCCGGGCGGGCCATTGCGGTCCTGGATCGGCCCCCTCACCTTCGCCCAGGCACTGGCCGCGCTGCTGGGACGGATTGCAGCAGGCGAAGCCCTGCCGCCCGTGCTGAATATCGTGCAGGCGCCACCTTTGGGCATGGCCGACCTCCTGCGCGAGGCAGGCCTCGCATGGGGCTGGGCCGCACCCAATCCAAAGGTGGTGCCGGTCGCAACCCAGGACAATGCCGCGCTTGCCGCGCTGCTGCCGCTGCCTTCTGCCACGCCCGCACAGATCATCGCGGAAATCCAGGCGCTGCGCGCCCTGCCGGAGCCATAAACCATGACCCCCGGCAAACGCCTCTTTGACCTTGTTCTCGCGCTGGTGGCAGCCTGTCTGCTGGCTGTGCCGGCGCTGATCATCGCGATCTGGATCCTGATCCGTTCCGGCCGGCCGGTTTTCTACCTTGCCGAGCGGATGAAGACCCCCGACCAGCCGTTCCGGCTGTGGAAATTTCGCACCATGACGGTGGACCACACGGTGGACCGCGCCGATAGCGGCGTCTCGGGCGGCGATAAAAGCGCACGCATCACCCGCGAGGGCCGCATCCTGCGCCGCTACCGGCTTGATGAGATCCCGCAGATCTGGAACATACTGAAGGGCGATATGAGCATTGTCGGCCCGCGCCCGCCCTTGCGGCAATATACCGAGGCCTTCCCCGATCTTTACCGCGAGGTGCTGCAATGCCGCCCCGGTCTCACCGGCCTCGCCACGCTGCACTTCCATCGCCACGAGGCATGGCTGCTTGCGCAATGCCGTGACGCGGTCGAGACCGACGAGGTTTACCGGCGGCGCTGTGTGCCCAGAAAGGCGCATCTCGACCTGATCTACCGCGCCAAGCGCAGCCTTTGTTACGATATTGTCATACTTGGCCGCACGATCGGGCAGGTTTTACGGCGGAAATAGGCAGGTAAGCGCCACCGATACTCTGCCTTGCATGTTATGCTTGCCCGGTTGGTGGCATATGCTCATTCTGTGTTCAGTTACCTGGTGATCTTTCTGACAATGACATCTTTTCGCAAGACGCTGTTCTGGATCTCCCAATCTCTGACCAGGCAGCACAAGCAACTGGCCATCTGGCTGCTCGATGTCTCGCTGGCCCCATTCAGCTTTTTGCTGGCCTGCATTTTCACGTATAATACACTCTGGCCCAGCGAGCAGCTCTCGCGGCTGGGGCTGGTCTTTCCGCTGCTGGCGGTGTTTGGCGGCTTTGCCTCGGTCGCCTTCGGGCTGCTGCGGGTCAAGCTGAAAAGCTATGAGACCTTCGGCACCATAGGGATCTTCCCCTATGCGGCAGTGGTGGCGACCGGCGCCTTTTTCGTTACCAGCCTGCCGGGGCTCTATTTTCCAGTGGTCGGCACGCTGGCCTTCGCGCTGATCCTGTTTTTATCCGCCATCGGGTCGCGTGTGATATTGCTGCAGCTTTACCTCTCGGCGCTGCGCTATAACAAAGTGCCGGTACGGGTTCTGATCTATGGTGCCGGCACCACGGGCTTACGTCTCGCTTCGGCCCTGAAAGCGCATGAGACGATCCGCGTTGTCGCCTTCCTTGATGATGACACGAACCTGTCCAGCCAGCGCATTGCCGGGCTGCGCATTCTTTCGCCGCAGTGGATTTCCGACATTGCCCGCAATCATGAGATCAACCGGGTGATCCTGGCGATCCCGTCGCTGTCGGCACCAAAACAGATGCGGATCGTGCGGCAGATGCAGGCGCTCGGGCTGGAGGTGCAGGTGCTGCCCTCGTTCGAGCAGCTCGCCGGTGCCGAGATGCGCGTCGATACGCTGAAATCGGTTTCGCCGGGGCATTTTCTGAACCGCGACCGGCTTGATGTCGGCCTGCCGGACGGATCGGACGCCTATTACGGCCGCTCGGTCCTGGTCTCGGGCGCCGGGGGGTCTGTCGGGTCCGAGCTGTGCCGCCAGCTTATGTCCTGCGGACCGGCGCGGCTGGTTCTGTTCGAGATGTCCGAACTGGCGCTTTACACCATCGAGCGCGAACTCGCCGCGCTCCCCTGCGCGCAGGGCATCCATATCGAACCGGTGCTGGGATCGGTAACCGATGCCCGCACCCTGCGCCGCACCATCCTGGAAAACGGCGTCGAGGTGGTGCTGCATGCCGCCGCCTATAAACATGTGCCGCTGGTCGAGGCCAATCCGATTTCGGGTCTGGTGAACAATGTGCTGGGCACCAGGGCGCTGGCCGATGCCTGTGTCGAGGCGGGGGTGCAGCGCTTCCTGCTGGTTTCGACCGATAAAGCGGTCAGGCCAACCAATGTGATGGGCGCCTCCAAACGGCTGGCGGAACTGGTGATCCAGGACATGGCGCATCGCCACCCGGGCACGCATTTCTCAATCGTGCGGTTCGGGAATGTGCTGGGGTCTTCCGGCTCGGTCATTCCGCTCTTCAAGGATCAGATCGCGCATGGCGGGCCGGTCACGCTGACCCATGAAGACGTCACCCGCTATTTCATGACGATTTCCGAGGCGACGCGGCTCGTGCTGCTGGCGGGCTCGTTCGAGGATGCCTCGACACGCGGGCGCGCCAATGTCTTCGTGCTGGATATGGGCAAGCCGGTCCGGATCCGCGATCTTGCAACCCAGCTGATCGAAGCAGCGGGCTATACTTTGCGCGATGAGAACAACCCGACCGGCGATATTGAAATCACCGTCATCGGGCTGCGTCCTGGCGAAAAACTGCATGAGGAATTGCTGATCGGCGACGGCCTGTTGCGCACGCCGCATCCCAAGATCCTGCGCGCGAGTGAAGAAGACGAAACCCGGCTGGAAATTCCGCTTCTGCTGCAACGGCTTGGCCGGATTGCCGCCACGGGCGATGCCGCGGAAGCCCGTGAACTTGCGATCAGCGTCGCCTGCGGCACTGGCGAAGCCGGGCGGGATCTCAACGCGGCAGTGATGTCGCAGTGACGCGGTTCCTGCCAATCTGTGGGCAGCTGCGCACAGCAGGGCTTGCCGTCCGGTGCAGGCTTTCGCATAGATGGGGCGAACGGAGGGTCAGTTTTGGCAAGCAAGACACGTAGCCTTCTGCTTGCGACGGTTTGTGCATCGGTGATGACGTTTCCCTTTGTGCGAGAGTCGAAGGCAGAGATGAAACCGACGCTGAGCTTCAGCGGCGTGCCCGGCCTTATTGATATGCCCTCGGGCGATGCTATGCCGGATGGGACCTTCAATCTCTCTGTTTCGAAGTTTGGCGCGGTGTCTCGCGCGACACTCAGCTTCCAGATCACCTCCTGGATGGCCGCAAGTTTCCGGCTGCAGGCGACCGGCAAGTGGAACGATGTTCTGCCCGACCCGAATGATTATTCGACCTATAATGACCGAAGCTTCGATCTGCGATTTCGCCTCGCGGAAGAGGGCACATGGATGCCCGCTGTCACCCTCGGGTTGCAGGATTTTCTGGGGACAGGCTTTAATTCTGCCGAATATCTTGTCGCGACCAAAACCTTCAACGACAGGCTGAAGGTGACCGCCGGCATCGGCTGGGGGCGTTTTGGCAGCTACCAGTCCTTTGGCAATCCGTTCGGCGGCGTGCGCGACACCTGGGATTCCGCCACCGGCCTCGGCTCAGAGCTGAACGCCGATAACTGGTTTCGCGGCCCGGCCGCACTCTTTGGCGGCCTTGAATATAAGATCAACGACAAATGGACGGTGAAGGCCGAGTATTCCAGCGACAATTACAATCTGGAATCCGGCGACCGGAAAGTGTTCGAGCGCAAGAACCCCTATAATATCGGCGTCGAATACGCTTGGGGCGACAATGTCCGCATCGGCGCCTATTCGCTTTACGGGTCGGAATTCGGGCTTTCCTTCCATTTGGTGATGGATCCGAAAAACCGCCCCGGCACCATCGGCGTGCTGGGGTCAGGGCCGATCCCGGTGATCACCCGCCCGTCGCGTGCCTCGAACCCGGATGCTTATGACGGCGGCTGGGTGACGCAGGCCGATGCCAATGGTGTGTTGCGCAAGAACCTGAACCGCTATCTGGAAAAGGACGGAATCCGGATCGAGGATTTCGCCTATACCGCTGATCGCGTGCAGATCCGCATCCGCAATGACAAGCTTGACGCCCCGGCCCAGGCGATAGGCCGCACCGCCCGCGCCCTTGCCGCTGTGATGCCGGCCTCGGTCGAGACCTTTGAGATCGTGCCGGTCGTCAAAGGCATGGGCGTGTCGAAAGTCACCATCCGCCGTTCGGATCTTGAACGGCTGGAGCATACGCCCAACAATGCCGCGACCCTGCGGGACCGTGTCACCTGGGCCGATGCAGGCGAGATGATCCCCGGTGGCGCAGGCGCCGAAGAGGACATGTATCAGAAACTCCGCTGGCGCATCCTGCCGGGCTTCCGCGTGACGTCGCCGGCGCATGGCGATATCGGTATCCGCGCCTCGGCCAGCTATGATTTCGCCCCTGGCTGGGTGGCCTCGGGCACCATCTATCAAAAGATCGCCGGCAATTCCGAGAAAGCCCATCTGGTCCCCAAAGGCGGCACCCTGCCCCATGTTCGCTCGGACACGCGCAAATATAACGAGGATTCCGATTTCGCGTTCGAACGCGCGACGCTGGCCTGGTACGCCCACCCTGCCCCGAATTTCTACAGCCGCGTCACCGTCGGTTATCTGGAACGGATGCATGGCGGCGTCTCGGGTGAGGTGCTCTGGAAGCCCGCCGACAGCCCGCTCGCCCTTGGGGTCGAGGTGAATTACACCAAGCAGCGTGACACCGACGGCATGCTGGGCTTTGGCGACTATGACTATGCCATCGCGACCGGCTACCTTTCGGCCTATTACGATTTCGGCAATGGCTATCTCGGCCAGCTAGATGTCGGGCGCTATCTTGCGGGCGATGTCGGCGCAACGCTGACGCTGGACCGCGAATTCGCCAATGGCTGGAAAGTGGGCGCTTTTGCCACCCTGACCGATGCCAGCGCGGCAGAGGTTGGCGAGGGGCGGTTCGACAAGGGGATCCGCATCACCATCCCGATGAACTGGATGCTCAGCAACCCGTCCCGCCAGGAAATCAGCCAGACCATCCGCCCGCTGCAACGCGACGGCGGCGCGCGTGTCGATGTCGAGGGCAGGCTCTATGACACGATCCGCGATTATCACTCTGACCGGGTCGATGACCAATGGAGCCGCGTATGGCGCTGAAAACCACCACCGGCGCGCTGGCGCTGCTCGCCACGCTCGCGGGCTGCGGCAAGCTGGAAAAGCTCATCCCCGGGGTCAGCGACCTGACGGGCGGCGAGGCCGGTGGCCAGCTGGCACCGATCGGCAATGTCAGCCGCGCCGCGATCGAGAAATCGGGCGGGCCGGTGATGAAACTGCGCGTCCCCTCGCGCGGGATCGAGACGTTCCTCACCATCCGCGACCGTCGTGGCGATGTGACACAATGGTTCTCGGCGGATGGGATGCTGTTCTCGTTCCGTGGGGATATCCTGATCGAGACCCGGGGGCTTGGCGCTGATCTGATGTCCTCTGCTGCCCCCCAGGCCGGCCAGATCGCCTCGGGCGGCGCTTACCGGCGGTCGTATTTCTATATGGATGCCGATGACCAGACCGGACGGCGCGATTACAATTGCGTCACCACCACCGACGGGTCCGAGACGGTGACGATCTACGGGCGCGGCCACAGCACCCGCAAGATCAGCGAGACCTGTGAACGCGAAGGCGGGCGCCTCACCAATCATTACTGGCTGGAAGGCGGCAAGGTCCGCAAATCGCGCGAATGGGTCAGCCCGGGCATCGGCCAGATCGAATTCGAACGCGTGGTCGACTGACCGCGCGCGGGCAAGAAAGTGACGGGGGCAGGGAATCCCCGCTGCCTCGCCCGCAGCACCTTATCTTTTATCCGACGCATCACAGGCTTTCGGGCACTGAGGCATATATTCTGGCCTCCTGTAGCCGGAAATACCCGCAATCCCAGGCGTGATTCCGCCGCTTTTGTTGACCAAACGCCACCGCCCTCCGGCCTGGCCACGCGACGATTGCCAGCGCCCCCTCAAATTCCGCGTTTTCGGCCTTAAAAAGCATCATTTTCAGGGTTAAGTCCGACAGGATTGGCGGATCTCTGCATCCGCAGGGCGAATTCATTGCACCGCTGCCACAGTTTCCGCTCAGCGCGTGAGATTAGCTTTTGTCCTGAGCAGAAAAATGCTATCCGAAAGGTGGAGTCGTTCTGGAGGTTTCCGATGAAGAAAGTCATGACTGCTGCAGTCGCACTGTCCCTCGTGGGCTCGGCTGCTTTCGCTGGTGGCCCGGTTGTCGTCGTTGACGACGTTGAACCGGTAGTTGTTACCGAGCGCACCTCGAGCACCGGTGGCGTTCTCGTCCCGCTGCTGATCGGTGCTGCGGTTCTCTGCGCCGTTGCTTGCGGCAGCGACAGCTGAGCCAACTGCGCATAACTCGCGCAGAAACTTAAAAGGGTCAGCCTTCGGGCTGGCTCTTTTTTTTGCCTCATCTCCTTCAGCTGTGCGGTATATCGCAGTGAGGCCGGACAGAAAAAGGGCCACCCGCCAGGGTGGCCCTTTTCCGTTTTCACTGGCCCGCCCGTGCTGGCCCCTCAGTGCTGGCCTGACTGGCCTCAGTAATCGCGCTCCATGAAGATACCGATGCCGCTGCTGCCATCGCTGTCGACCCTGCCCTTGACCGTGACACCGGGCTTCAGGCTTAGGTTGAGGTTGACCCGCGTATTGCCGGACTGATCAACGCCGACCTCGGTATAGACTTTCTCTGAGATATATTTCCCGGCGCTGACCGATGTATTCCCGTCCGCCGAGGTCGAGACATCCAGATCGTCAAAACCAAAGCCGCGCCGCAGTTTATTGACGATCCCCTCGCCACCGCGGCCCGCCAGCGTGGCCACCGCATTGGCCAGCTGCGCAGCCTGGAAGGCCGAGATCGTATCCAGCCCACGCCCGAACAGAAGCCAGGCAAGAACCTCTTCCTGTGGCTTCTCCGGGTCAGAGGAGAAGGTCACTTCCGGGTCATTGGCCGGGCCCGAGACCGTCACGGTGCTGGTCACCTCATCCGAAACGTTGCTCGCCTGGAAATTGATATAGGGCACGAGGCTGCCTTCCATCGTCAGCGACGCGACATCCAGCACAAGACGCTTGCCGAGGATGTCGAGACGCCCCCGGATCAGGTCGAAACTGCCGGCGGGGACGATATTGTTCAGCGTGCCGCCAACGCGCAGCTGCCCGCCGAGTTCGGCATCAAGCCCGCGTCCGCGCACGAAAATCCGGTTCGGTGCCTGGATCACCAGGTCCAGCGCCCAGGGCGGCATGCCAGAGCCGGCCTCTGCCGCAGCACCGCCCGGCGGTACGGCCCCCAGCCCTGCCCGGTCGCGGGTGGCCCGCACCGCGCTCGAATCCCCGACATGGCGGATCTTCTCCATATCGGCCGCGGAAGCAAAGCCGGTCGAGGGCACGCGCAACTCGGTCTCGCCGATCTGCACAGTGCCTGAAAGCCGCGCCGCGCCCATCAGCGGCCCGTTCAGCGCAAGCGCCGCATCAATGGTAGTGTCGTAAAGCTCGGCATCGCGCAAATGGACCCGGTCGGCCTGGATGGTCAGATCGGCGTTGAATGGCGCGGCCAGCGCCAGCGGTCCGTCGACCCGTATCCGCCCGCCCCGCGTCACATCAGTCGTCAGCGCAAGCCGCACCGTACCACCTGAGAGATCCGCCGTCGCCGCCATCCGCTCGAAAGAGATCCCCCGCGCCGGCACGGCCAGCTGGCCATTCGAGAGCGTCACCCGCCCGGCGGCATTCGTCACTCCCCAGCCGCCCTGAAGGCGAATGTCATAGCCCAGCCGCCCCGCCACGGTGATCGGATCGGTGAAGGGATTGGCCACCCCTGCCTCGCCGCTGCCGGTAACTGTCAGATCCGGCACCGGGCCGATACGCCCCGTAAGCCGCGCATCGATCCCCGCCGGGCCCTGGACCCGCAAATCGCTGTCGAAATCCGCGCCCCCCGCCGGGGTCAGCCGCCCCGAAAGCGTCACCGGCCCGGGGAATTCCGCGACCAGCAGCCCAAGATCGCTCAGCCGCCCCGAGACCCGCATCGCGCCCTGATCCCCCTCGCCCGTCACCTCGGCGGTGACATAGGGCGAGGTGAGGTTCAGCGCCCGCAGGATTGGCGCGCCGCCGACCAGAGCCACCGTCGCCCTGATATCCGAGCGCCCCGAGATCAGCCGGTCGACCTCGGCCTGGCCGATGCGCAGCCCCTGGCTTTCGCCGCTGAAACTTGCGGTTCCATTGGCCGCATCACCGGTGAACGTGCCGCTGACCTTCAGCCCGCCGCCATAATTCGCCCCGATATCGGCGAGGTTGCTCCAGTCGATATCGGCTTTGATATCAGCGCCCTGGCTGGTCAGCTTGCCGGAGCCGCTGACATTCAGTGATGCCGCCTGGGCCGAGAAGCTGCGCAGCGTGGTGCCCGTGGTATCGCGCAGAGCCGAGGCTGTGATGACCGAACGCCCCGCGAGCAGCCGGTCGGCCTCGGCAATGCCGGATTTCAGCCCCTGGCCCAGCACGTTCAGATCAAGATCAAACGCCCCGGTCAGCGGCGTCACCGTGCCTTTCAGCCCGACCTCGGCCACACCGGCAAGCGGGCGCCCGGCCAGCCCCGAAAAGCGCCCCAGATCCCCGGCTTTCACCACCATATCAAGCCTGGTCAAAAGCGCGTCGCCGATCCCGGCAATATCGAGCGTGCCGGTCAGCCCGTAATCACTGCCATTGAGGGTGATTTCCGGCAGGCTGAACGACTGGTCGCCCTGGCGCCATCTGAAGCTGGTGCGTCCGGTGGCCTTCGGGCCAATCGCCGTGATCAGCGCGGGATCAAGCCGCCCGATGCCTTCGGCGTCGAACATCAGCGTGCCTTCGATCCCCGGCTTGCCGTCCTGTCGGTCCAGCGTGCCGCCACCGATCACCCCGGCCCGGGCCAGCGAAAGGTCAGCACGGTCAAGCCCGGTCATGCTCAGCTGCATGGTCCAGCCGGAGCCCTGCGCCGCGTCGAATTGCAGCCCGAGCGCCGCATCCTGCACCCGTGTCGGCACCGGGCCAGAGATCGGCAGCAGCACAGCGGTGCCATCAGGGCTGGCCAGCGTGCCGGTCAGATTGATCAGAGACGGCATCCCCCCGGCATCAAGCTTCAGCTTGCCGTCAAGGTTCAGCGAACGCGCTTTCAGTGAGACCTCGCCCAGATCCAGCTCGCCACTGCTGAGGCTGGTGCCTGCCACATCAAGCGACAGGCTGTCGCCGAGGAATTCGGCATATTCCGGCAGGAACAGAGGCGCCGGATTGCCGGTCAGACGCGCCTCGAACCCGGTGCCCGCCTCGATGGTTTTCACCGTAACCGGCCCGGCCAGACGTTCCTCGCCATCGCTTTCCAGCCGGAAATCGGCGGCGAAATCGTCGAATGTGCCCTGACCTTTGACGCTCAGCCCGGCGGCGGGTTTGCCCGGAAGATCCAGCGCAGTCGCGACCAGACCGCCCGCGCCTTCGCGTGCATCCAGATCAAGCGCCAGCTGTTTCGTCTCGTTCGAATAGCTGCCTTTCAGCGCGATCTTCGCCTCGGGCCCGTCATCGGTACGTTCGATCAGTACATCGGCAGTACCGGCGCCGCCCGCAAGGTGCAGTTCCGCCGCCAGCGTTCCGGTAAGCTGCTGCCCGAGCACGCTTTCCCCAAGCACGATACTGTTGGCCTGGACCTTGCCGATATCAATCGAGACCGGCAGATCCGGCAGCGCGAAATCAAAGGTCCCCGCCTCGGGCGACACGGCATCCGGATCGCCCGCCGGAATACGGTCCAGCACGATCGAGGTGGCGGAAAGCTCGTTGACGATCACCTCGCCCGACAAAAGCGCGGTGCGGCTCCAGTCAAGGGCGGCATTGTCGATGGTCAGCCAGACGCCCTGATCATCGGCGATGGTCAGTTTCTGGATCGTCGCGCGCGAGGACAAGGCGCCGGCGAAACCGGTGATCGTCACCTTGCGCCCGGCCCCCGAAAGGCTGTCTTCCAGCATGGCGGTCAGCCAGCCGCGATCATCAGCGGCGCTGTCCTGCGCATGGATAGGGGCGCCCGGCAGCACGGTAAGCGCAACAACCGGGAGAATCAGAGGAATATAGCGCATCAGAATGCCTGCCCCAGACCGATGTAAATCTGCACGCCGTCCCCGGTCTTGCCGCTGACCGGAGCCGCCACGTCAAAGCGGATCGGGCCAAAGCCCGTCTCATAGCGTACACCAAGACCGGCGCCGGCATGGGATTCGCTGTCGCCATCGGCGCCGACATAGCCGGCATCCACGAAAGCCACGCCTCCCCAGCTTTCGCCAAACCGCGCGCGCAGCTCTATCGAGGCGGCGGCGAATTCGGTGCCGCCGATCAGATAGGTGCCGCCGGAGCCGTCCGGCGTGTCGATCCCGAGCGAGCGATAGGGCTGGCCGCGTACCGTACCGCCGCCGCCCGAGAAGAACAGATCATCGCGCGGCGTTTCCAGCAGGTCGCTGCCGACAATCGCACC
This sequence comes from Pseudogemmobacter sp. TB195, assembly GCF_058313095.1. NCBI lineage: Bacteria > Pseudomonadati > Pseudomonadota > Alphaproteobacteria > Rhodobacterales > Paracoccaceae > Pseudogemmobacter > Pseudogemmobacter sp. TB195. The sequence continues at coordinate 28,131 of NZ_JBZEGG010000018.1, read as the reverse complement.
GCCCTGGATCCGCGCCGCGATGGTGTATTTCTTATCGGCAAAGCTGCGATAGCCGCGCATATCGGCGGTCAGCCGCGCGCCCGAACCGGTGGTGCCAAGCCCGTAAAACGGCTTGGCGGTCGCATCGATATAAAAGCCCTTGCGCGCATCCGTGCTGCTGTCGCGGCGGTCCCAGGTCACGCCCAGCGGCAGCGCGAGATTGCGGTAGCGGAAATCGCCGGTCGGATCTGCGCCCTGCACATATTCGAAGGAAAGCCCGCCCCGGAACGTCACCTGTTCCGAGAAATATTGCGTGAAGGTCAGACCGAATTCGGCGTAATCGGCGTAGTAATCCACCTCATCAAGATGGCCGACCTTTGCCAGAAGCCCGGCCGTGGTGTCCGGGGTCAGCGTAGCCGGGCGATCGATGGTGACGCCCAGTTCGTAATCCACCCCGCTGTCGCCCGAGCCGATATTGCTGATCGCGCCCTCGACCTTGAGCCGCTCACCGCCGCCCAGCAGATTGCGATGCATCCAGTTGCCGGTCAGCGCGACCCCGTCGACCGAAGACAGCTCAGCCCCGATGGAATAGCGCCGCGTCTTCTGTTCCGTGACCGAGATCTCGATGGGCAGGAGACCGCCATTTTGCAGTGTCTCTCCCTCGGTCAGCGTCACAGCCGAGAAAACGCCTGACCGCCGAAGCCGGTTGGCGGCGCGGTCCAGCTCGGTCTGGCTGAATTTCTCGCCCTCGCGCAGGCCCGCGATTTTGAGGATGCGCTGCACCCGCATCCGTTCGGCGCCTTTGACGGTCACCGTGCCGAACCGCAGGGACGGGCCGGGCAGGATCCCGATCCGCGCCGAAAGTGTGTTATTGCGGTGATCGGCGGTAATATCCTCACGCTCGACCTTTGCTTTCGCATGGCTGCGCTCGCGCCATTGCAGGATCGAGGCCGAGACCGCCTCTTCAATCACCCCGGCGCGGGCGACCTCGCCGCGGGTGAATTCCTCGGGCAGGACCGTATCACTGGCCAGCGGGTCGATCACAGTATCGGAAAACTCGAAACGCGGGCCGGGATCGACCCAGACGCTGACCGCACCGACCGAAGAGGGCGCATCCAGCGGCGGGATATTCGCGGCTTCGCGCCCGTCGATGGTGATGCGGATCACCGCCGAATAATAGCCCTCGGCGTAAAGCGCGGCAAGGATGCGGCCGTAATCGGCCCGCGCGGCGGTAAACAGATCTTCGGCCTCGGTCTGTTTTTCAGAGACCTGCGCCACCAGAAGCGACGATTGCCGCAGGGTTCTGGTAAGGTCTTTATCCGCGCCCACCACGTCAAACGCGACCCCGTCCAGCGCCTGGCCGGGCTCCAGCGCGAAACAGGAAATGCCCCCCGCAATCAGCGTGACGCGCGCCAGCCGGCGCCCTGGGAGTCCTGGAAAAAAGCTACGCAAAACATCACCCTCCGCCAACCGGTCAAGTATCGCAAATTCCTGGCCAAGAGCAACCGGAGAACCACAGATTTAGCGTGTTGTGGCAGGCTTATCCCAAACTGTTCCCTCTGTTGCCCGGCGCAGCCGGCTGCCTGGCACACCGATTCGCGACCACCGCCCCGGTGCCGCGTCGCAGTCCTGACAGCTAAGGCCCTGGTTTTGCTGGCCGGAGCCTCCCTGACGCCGCCACCACCTGTGGCCGGACCACTGAGCGCTTGCATGAAAACGTCACTGGCCCTATATAAGGCTCCAACAGCTGCGCCGGGGTCCAAACCCGGGGCTACCGAAAAGATGAGCGGGCCGCTGAGCCCGCTTTTTTGTTTCGCGCCCCGCCCTGCCGTTACCGCACCAGACCCTTCGCCCGAAAGGCATATCCGAGCCCGCCATGTCCGACCTGATCGCAAAAACCGCCATTGACCGCCGCCTCGCCGAAATCGCCACTCCGGTGATCGAGGGGCTCGGCTATGAACTGGTGCGCATCCGTCTGATGGGCGGCCAGGGCAGGATCCAGCGCACCCTCCAGATCATGGCCGACAGACCCGAGGGCGGCATCGGCGTCGAAGACTGCTCGAAAATCTCGACTGCGGTATCGGCGGTTTTCGACGTCGAAGACCCGATCGAAGAGAATTATGTGCTCGAGGTCTCTTCGCCCGGCATCGACCGCCCGCTGACCCGGGAGAAGGATTTCGAAGCCTGGGCCGGCTGGGAAGCGCGGATCGAGACGACCGAGCTGATCGAAGGCCAGCGCCGCTTTAAGGGCGAGCTGAAAGGCGTCGAGGATGGCGAGATCCTGATCGAGATCGAACAGCACGGTCAGCTTGTGATCATCGGGCTGCAATTCGACTGGCTGGCGGATGCGAAACTGGTCCTGACGGATGAGCTGATCGCCGAGATGCTGCGCCAGCGCAAAGTCGCACTGCCCGAAGAGGGCGGTTTTGACGAGATCGAAGAAGTCGAAGGCGAAGAGGAAGACATTTCCGACACGCCCGAGACGAAACACTGACGCTACCGAATACTGACTTCCAGAACCTGACACGAGAGCGGGAGAGACCCAAATGGCGATTACCTCGGCCAACCAGCTTGAGCTTTTGCAGACCGCAGAGGCCGTTGCGCGCGAGAAGATGATTGACCCGGATCTGGTGATCCAGGCGATGGAAGACAGCCTCGCCCGTGCGGCGAAATCGCGTTACGGCGCCGATATGGACATCCGTGTCGCCATCGATCGCAAGACGGGCCGCGCAAGCTTCACCCGCGTGCGCACCGTGGTCGAGGATGATGCGGTTGAGAATTACCACGCCCAGCTGACTGTCAAACAGGCGAAAGACTACCTGAAAGACCCGGCCATCGGCGACGAGATCGTTGACGAAGTGCCTCCGGTCGATCTGGGCCGCATCGCCGCGCAATCGGCGAAACAGGTGATCCTGCAGCGCGTTCGCGAGGCCGAGCGTGATCGTCAGTTCGACGAATTCAAGGATCGCAAGGGCACCATCATCAACGGCGCCGTCAAACGCGAAGAATATGGCAATGTCATCGTCGATATCGGCCGTGGCGAGGGCATCCTGCGCCGCAACGAAAAGATCGGCCGCGAAGCCTATCGCATCGGCGACCGCATCCGTTGCTATATCAAAGACGTGCGCCGCGAAGTCCGTGGCCCGCAGGTCTTCTTGTCCAGGACCGACCCGCAATTCATGGCCGAGCTCTTCAAGATGGAAGTGCCGGAAATCTATGACGGCATCATCGAGATCAAGGCCGTCGCCCGTGACCCCGGCTCGCGCGCCAAGATCGCGGTGATCTCTTATGACAATTCCATCGATCCGGTCGGCGCCTGCGTCGGTATGCGCGGCAGCCGCGTCCAGGCCGTGGTGAACGAACTGCAAGGCGAGAAGATCGACATCATTCCGTGGAACCAGGACCAGGCGACCTTCCTCGTGAACGCGCTGCAACCGGCCCAGGTCTCCAAGGTCGTCTTCGACGATGAAGGCGGCAAGATCGAGGTCGTGGTTCCTGACGAGCAGCTCTCGCTTGCTATCGGCCGCCGCGGTCAGAACGTGCGTCTGGCCTCGCAGCTGACGGCTCTGGACATCGATATCCTGACCGAAGCCGAAGAATCGACCCGCCGCCAGGCCGAATTCGCCGCCCGCACCGCGCTCTTCATGGAGACGCTGGACGTGGACGAGATGATGGCGCAGCTCTTGGTGGCCGAAGGCTTCACCAATCTCGAAGAAGTCGCCTATGTCGACCAGGACGAGCTTTTGTCCATCGACGGCTTTGACGAAGGCACCGCAGACGAGTTGCAGGCCCGTGCCCGCGATTACCTGGAAGAGCAGGCGAAAAAGGCTCTGGAAGCCGCCCGCGCGATGGGTGTCGAGGAAAGCCTCATTGAATTCGAGGGCCTCACTCCCCAGATGCTGGAAGTGCTGGGTAAAGACGGCGTGAAGACGCTGGAAGATTTCGCAACCTGCGCCGACTGGGAACTGGCCGGCGGCTGGACCACGGAAAACGGCCAGCGCAAGAAGGACGACGGCCTGCTCGAGAAATTCGGCGTGTCGCTTGATGATGCACAGAACCTGGTCATGACCGCGCGCGTCATGCTGGGTTGGGTCGACCCGACCGAAATGATGCCGGCAGAGGCAGAAGAGACCGAAGAAGATGAAACCGGCGAAGAGGAGACCGGGGCCTGATCTCAGGCCTCGGGAGTTTCCGCGATGACGCGCGGTGGCCGGGATAAATCAAGGGACGAGCCGGAGCGCAAATGTATCGCTTCCGGCGAGACGGGGTCGAAAACCGGCCTCGTCCGTTTCGTCGTCGGACCTGACGGGCAAATCGTTCCGGATATTCTGGAACGCCTGCCCGGCCGGGGGATCTGGGTCTCGGCCGACCGGGATCTGGTGACGAAAGCCGCGAAGAAGGGGCTCTTCGCCCGGGCGGCGCGTGCCCCTGTGAAGGCTCCGGAAGACCTGGCAGATACGGTCCATGATCTGCTGACAAGACGGGTGATCGAACTGATCTCGCTGGCCCGCAAATCCGGCGATGCGGTCACCGGATATGAGAAGGTGAAAGAGTGGCTGGTGAAGGGGACCGCGCGTGTCCTGATCCAGGCAGAAGACGGATCGGAACGCGGCAAAAGCAAGCTGCGCCCCCCCGAAGGCAAAAACACCCTGATTTCCTGGCTTTCTGCCGGGGAATTGGGTTTGGCATTCGGTCGTGAACGTGCAATACACGCGGCGCTTGCCGCTGGTGGACTCAGTCCACGCATAGTAGAGGAAGCGGCAAGGCTCTCCGGCTTCAGGGCGCCATCGGGCGAACCGGACGCAGAGCATGTCGGCGGGATATCCGCCGGGAAGGATATGTAAGACGTATGAGCGATACTGACGGCAAAAAACCCCTCGGGCTTGGCGGTGGTGGCCCACGTTCCGGTTCGGTGAAGCAAAGCTTCTCGCACGGACGCACCCATGCGGTGGTCGTAGAGACCAAACGCAAGCGCGTTGTGGTGCCTGCCCAGGCAAAGCCCGGTACGGCTGCCGGCGGGGCCGGCGCGTCGCATCTGGGCGACCCGTCGAAACGGCCCGCAGGCATCTCTGATGCTGAAATGCAGCGCCGCCTCGACGCTCTGCGCAGTGCCAAAGCACGCGAGCAGGAAGATGCAGCCAGACGGGCTGCCGAGGAAAAAGAACGCGAAGAGGAACGCCAGCGCCGCCGCGAGGAAATCGAGGCGAAAGAGCGCGAGGATCGCCAGCGCGAGGCCGCTCTCCGGGCGAAAGCCGAAGAGGAAGAGCGCGTCAAGCGCGAGGCCGAGGAAGAGGCTAAGGCCAAAGCCGCAGCCCGCAAGGCTGATGTGCTTGGCACGCAGCGCCGTCAGCCCGCAGCCCCCGAAGCGCCGGCAAAGACCGCAGCCGAAGCCGATCCGGGCGTGCCCGCAGATCGCGGCGCCGGTCAGAGCCGTCCGCGCCCCGGTGCAACCGACGCCACCGGCCCGCGCCCGGCCACCACGCCGCGCAAGACCGAGCGCGAGCGTGAGAATCGCGACACCGATCGCGGCGCCGCACGTCGCGGCGAAGGCGACCGCCGTGCCGGCAAGCTGACACTCTCGGCTGCGACCAATGAAGAAGGCGGACGTCAGCGCAGCCTTGCTGCGATGAAGCGCAAGCAGGAAAAGGCCCGCCAGAAGGCAATGGGCTTCTCGAAGCCCGAGAAGCAGGCCCGCGATGTGCAGTTGCCTGAGACCATTGTGATCAGCGAACTGGCGAACCGGATGGCCGAACGTGCCGCCGATGTCGTCAAATCGCTGATGAAAATGGGCATGATGGTCACGATGAACCAATCCATTGATGCCGATACGGCTGAACTGGTGATCGGGGAATTCGGCCACCGTGCAGTCCGCGTCTCGGATGCTGACGTTGAACAGTCGATCGACACCGTTGTGGACAAAGCCGATGACCTGATCACCCGCTCGCCGGTTGTGACGATCATGGGCCATGTCGACCACGGTAAGACCTCGCTCCTGGACAGGATCCGCAAGGCCACCGTGGCCACGGGTGAAGCCGGCGGCATCACCCAGCATATCGGCGCCTATCAGGTGAAAGCCCCGAACGGCCAGCTGATCACCTTCCTCGACACGCCCGGCCACGCGGCCTTCACCTCGATGCGCGCCCGTGGCGCCCAGGTGACGGATATCGTGGTGCTGGTGGTCGCGGCGGATGACGCGGTTATGCCGCAGACGGTCGAGGCGATTTCCCACGCGAAAGCGGCGGGAGTCCCGATCATCGTGGCGATCAACAAGATCGACAAACCTTCGGCCAATCCGACCAAGGTGCGCACCGATCTTCTGCAGCACGAGATCGTCGTCGAGGCGATGTCGGGCGATGTGCAGGATGTCGAGGTCTCGGCCCATACCGGCCAGGGCATTGACGATCTGCTCGAAGCCATCGCGATCCAGGCCGAAGTGCTTGACCTGAAAGCCAACCCGAACCGGGCCGCCCGCGCGGCTGTGGTCGAGGCCAAGCTGGATGTCGGCCGCGGCCCGGTGGCGACGGTTCTCGTGCAGAACGGCACGCTGAAGAAGGGCGATATCTTCGTCGTCGGCGAGAAATGGGGTAAGGTCCGCGCGCTTGTGAATGACAAGGGCGAGACCGTGCTTGAAGCCGGTCCTTCGGTTCCGGTCGAGGTTCTTGGCCTTGATGGGACGCCTTCGGCTGGTGACACGCTTGACGTGGTGGCATCCGAGGCCCAGGCCCGTGAGATCGCCGATTACCGCGAGAAAGCGACCAAGGACAAACGTGCGGCTGCCGGTGCTGCAACCACGCTGGAACAGCTGATGGCGAAAGCCAAGGCTGACAAGGATGTGGCCGTGCTGCCGGTGATCGTGAAGGCAGACGTCCAGGGCTCGGCGGAAGCCATTGTCCAGGCGCTTGAAAAGGTTGGCAATGACGAGGTCCGGATCCGGATCCTGCATTACGGCGTCGGGGCTATCACCGATTCGGATGTGGGCCTGGCCGATGCTTCGGGCGCGCCGATCCTTGCCTTCAACGTGCGTCCCAATGCGACCGCCCGCGCTTCGGCGCAGCAAAAGAGCGTCGAGATCCGCTACTATTCGATCATCTATGATCTGCTGGATGATATGAAACAGGCGGCTTCGGGCATGCTCAAGGCCGAGATCCGCGAGCATTTCATCGGCTATGCGAAGATCCTCGAGGTCTTCCGCATCACCGGCACCGGCAATGTCGCAGGCTGTCTGGTCACCGAAGGCATTGCCCGCCGTTCGGCTGGCGTGCGTCTGCTGCGTGACAATGTGGTGATCCATGAAGGCACGCTGAAAACGCTGAAGCGCCACAAGGACGAGGTCAAAGAGGTCCAGTCCGGCACCGAATGCGGTATGGCGTTTGAACGCTACGAGGATATCCGTCAGGGCGACGTGATCGAGATCTTCGAACGCGAAGAGATCCAGCGCAGCCTCTGAGCGCCCGGCCTCAAAGCGTAGTAACTATGGAAAAGGCCGGGATCATGTCCCGGCCTTTTTTCATTTGTTATCTGTTTTGGGCTCTGGCTGCTGCGCGATCACGGCCAGAGATCATCTGCGATTGCGCCTGTGGCAGCAATCAGCGGCTCTTCCGCCCGACTGGCGAGGGTTGCGAAAACCACATCACCGCCCTGCCCGGCCTGGCAGATCAGCTCCAGCTCGCCATTGTCGCGCGCGGCAAACGCTGGCCTGTCATGGAGAAAGCCGGGACCGGCCCCGCTTGCGATCAGGCTGCGGGTTGCGGCCTCGCGGTCGATCCCGATCACCTGGCGCGGGCGGAACTGGTGGCGCAGGAAAAGCGCCTCGCCAGCCAGGCCACAACAGCTCGGGCGCTCGGAGGGCAGGATCCAGGCCTGTTCCGCAAGCGCCTGCCAGTCGGGATCGGACGGATCCGCCACCATGCCTTTCGGCGCGGCAAGCCAGATGCTGAACCGCCCCACCACCCGCTGCGTCAGATCACTCAGATCCTCCGCGCCACCGTCCGGCGCGGGCGCATTGAAGAACCCTGCGTCAAAATTGCCCTCCCGCAGCCCGCGGATCACCTCACCGCTGCTCGCCTGTACCAGGGTCACCGCGATTTCCGGATGTCGGGCAGAAAGCGCGCTGACCAGAAGGCCTGGCGGTTCCGGATCGGAATTGCCGCCGCCCGCGATCCGCAGCGGGCCGGACAGTCGCCCGCGCAAAAGCTGCGCCCTGGCGAGGAAATCGCGATGCGCCGCCAGGATCGCTTCGGCCTGGGACAGCAGCCGGGCGCCGTCCTCGGTCAGCCCCATCCCACGCGAATTGCGCCGGAAGAGCACCAGGCGCAGCTCCTCCTCCAGCGCTTTGATATGGGCGCTGACCGCCGGCTGGCTCAGACAAAGCTGTTCCGAGGCGCGGGTGATACTGCCCGCCGCCGCCACGGCGATAAAACTGCGCAGCTCATGGATATCCATCGTGGTTACGATAGCGGAAACATGCCGAGACACCACCACCAGACCAGATCAAGCGGCGTCAGCACCAGAAGCGTCAGCCCGAAGAGGATGAGGCAGATCCGGGTCATCTCGCGCATCGGCAGATTGCCGGTCTGGGCCGCCATGATCAGGGGCGGCGCCTGAAACGGCAGCATCACATTGGAAAACGCAAGTGCCTGGGTCATCAGCACCGTGGCCAGCGGCAGACCGGTCGCCTCTGCCAGATGGCCGGCGCCCGGGGTCATGACCAGTGGCACGCCGGGCTGATTGGTCACCAGCGCCACCAGCGTCGCGATCGCGCCAAGCGCCAGGGTGCTGCGCAGCGGCTGGCCCGGAGCGAGCCCGATCAGCCCGGATGCCTGACCGACGATCCATTCGCCCAGCCCACTGGTCGCAATCACCGCCCCGAGCCCCATGATCGCCGCCACGAAGAACAGGGTCCCGTAGCCGATTTCCTCATTCAGGCATTTCGGCCCGGTCAGCCCGGCGCCCGGCCAGAGACAGATCACCGCCCCCGCCAGCGCGATCCAGCCCGGCGAGATGTGATGCAGCGCATCGGTCAGCCACAGGCCCAGCATCGCAAGGATGATCACCAGAAGCGCGATCTCGGCCCGGCTCATGGCCGATGGCGCCTCATGCCGCTCCGGACGCCCGGGTGGCTGATCGGGATAGAGGCGCAGGATCACCACCACCAGCAGCACCGCCTTCAGCGCGCCCAGAACCGGAAAATGCAGCCAGAGATAATCGAAATAGCCGATGTGATATTGCCAGAGGCTTTCGGCACTGCCCGCAAGGATCATGTTCGGCAGATTGGCGGGCAGGATCGCATAGGCCGGCAGGCAGGTCCCGAACGTGGCCGCCATCAGCATGGCCATCCGCCCCGGTCGCCCCTGCGCATATCCGAGGTGATCCGCCAGCGCCGCCACCACCGGCAACAACAGCGCGATCCGCCCCATCGACGAGGGCAGCACGAAAGACAGCACCACCCCCACCGCAACGATCGTCGCCACGATGCCGCCAAGGCTCTGCCCCGTCAGCCGCCCGAGAAGCGGCGCCAGCCGCCGCCCGAGCCCGGTAAAGCGGATCGAGGCCGCCATCACCATCCCTCCGAACAACAGCCAGAAGGTCGAGGAGGAAAAGCCCCCCAACACCACTTCGGGCAAAGCCAGCCCGCTCAGGATCGCCACCGCGAAGAAGATCAGCCCGGTGAGATGTTCCGGCACTGCGCCACTGGCCCACATCAGGATGCAAAACGCACCTAAGCCAGCGGTCCCGGCGATCCCCCAGGGCAGCCAGAGCGCCAGCCCTGCGGCGAGCGCAAGGCTCATCAGGGTGATCAGCGCCGCCATGCCCTGTCTTTGTACCGCGCCCATCAGATCCTCCTGCCATTCTTGCCGCCCCCGCTGGTCCGGCCAGTCCACGCTATTGCATATCTGCCGCCCGGCTTACCAATCGAATGACCGGGGGCCTCCCCCCGGAAAAGCTGAGGACCGCCGAAGACACAGCCCCATCCGCGCCGGAGGGTGTCATCCGCGCCCGCGATATTCTACATAGCGGGCGATGGATATGGGGCTGCCATGCAGGCAGTTATCCTGGCAGGGGGCTTTGGCACCCCGATCTCGGAACAGAGCCATCTGAAACCGAGGCCGATGATCGAGATAGGCAGCCGCCCGATATTGTGGCATATCATGAAGATCTATGCCCATCACGGCATCACCGATTTCGTGATCTGCCTTGGCTATCGCGGCCATATGATCAAGGAATATTTCGCCAATTACGTCATGCACAGCTCGGATATGACGGTCGATGCGCGGACGGGCGAGATCACCTATCACGGCTCGGTCGCCGAACCCTGGCGCATCACGCTGATTGACACAGGCGAGAATTCGATGACCGGGGGGCGGCTGAAGCGGGCAAAACCCTGGCTTGGCCAGACCTTTTGCATGACCTATGGCGACGGGGTCTCGGATATCGATATCACGGCGGAAATCGCCTTTCACCGCGCCCATGGCAAGCTTGCGACCATCGCGGCAGTGACGCCTCCGGGCCGCTATGGCGCGCTTGAGATGACCGCAAGCGGCCAGGTGGAGCGGTTCATCGAAAAGCCGCCCGGAGATGAGGGCCGCATCAATTGCGGCTTTTTCGTGCTGGAGCGCGAGGTCCTAGACCGGATCGAGGGCGATCCGACACCTTTCGAGGGAGATCCGCTCGAGGGCCTCGCCCGCGATGGCGAGTTGCTGGCCTGGCGCCATCCCGGTTTCTGGCACGCGATGGACACACTGCGCGACCGCAACCATCTGGAAAAGCTCTGGGCCGGTGGGGCCGCGCCCTGGAAAATCTGGTCGTGACCTCTGGTTCCGCGAAGGACTTCTGGGCCGGGAAGCGCGTTCTCCTGACCGGACATACCGGGTTCAAGGGCGTCTGGACGGGCCGCTGGCTGGCGCGGCGCGGCGCGGTGGTGACCGGTCTCGCTTTGACGCCGGAGCCGGGGCCGAACCTCTCGACGCTTCCGGGCGAGGATCATCTCGCGGCCTCGCATCTGGTCGATCTGCGCGAGGCGGCGGCGGTTGGCGAGGCCGTGGCACAGGCGCAACCCGATCTGGTGCTGCCTATGGCCGTACAGCCGCTGGTGCGACGGTCTTACGCTGAACCGGTAGCGACACTTGCCACCAATGTCATAGGCACGCTGCATCTGCTTGACGCGCTGCAGCGGCTGGAACGCCCGCGCGCGGTGCTCGTGATCACCTCGGACAAGGTCTATGAGAATGACGGCTCCGGCCGTGCCTACGCGGAAGGCGACCGCCTGGGCGGGCATGACCCCTATTCGGCCTCGAAAGCCGCGACCGAGATCGCTGTGGCCTCGTGGCGGCAGTCTTTCTGCACAGAGGCTGGCCCCCGGCTGATGACCGCGCGGGGCGGCAACGTGATCGGCGGCGGCGACTGGTCGGAGGACCGGCTGATCCCCGATATCATCCGTGCGCTGGCCGCAGATGAGGTGCCGGTGTTGCGCAACCCCGCCTCGACCCGGCCCTGGCAGCATGTGCTGGAATGTCTTGACGGCTATTTCACCCTGCTTGAGACAATGACAGGTGACGCGCCCCTGCCCGATGCGCTGAATTTCGGCCCTGCCGAGGGGGCAGAGCCGGGCGCGGTCGGCGCGCTGACGAACCGCCTGCTCTCGGCCATGGGCCGCCCCACCGCTTTCGCGCAGGACAGCCAGACCGGCCCGCATGAGATGGCGCTCCTTGGCATCAACTCCGCGCTGGCGCAGGAGGTGCCTGGCTGGACGCCGCGCCTTGACGCCGCCCGGACCATCGGCCTCACCGCTGACTGGTATGCCGCTTGGGCGGAGGGGCAGGATGTGACCGCGCTCACCGACCACCAGATTGCCCTTTACGAGGATATCCGCCCGTGACCCGTTCCTGCCGCTTTTGCAATGCAGACCTGACCCAGACGCGCGTCGATCTGGGCGAGACCCCGCTTGCAAACAGCTGCCTGCCCGCAGGGGATGCCGGCGCCCTTGCCGCCGAGCGACACTTTCCCCTCCATGTCATGGTCTGCAACAGCTGCTGGCTTGCCCTGACGACCGAGACCGTGCCTGCGGACGCGATCTTTTCGCATGGCTATGCCTATCTCTCGTCCTTTTCCCAGGGCTGGGTCGATCATGCCCGCCGCTATGCCACCGCGATGACGGCGCGGTTTGGACTTGGCCCGCAGTCGAAGGTGGTCGAGATCGCGTCGAATGACGGCTATCTGCTGCAGCATTTCGTGGCGGATGGTGTCCCGGTGCATGGGGTCGAACCCGCCGGCCATGCCGCAAGCCTTGCCGAGGCAAAGGGCGTGCCCACGCGGGTCGCGTTCTTCGGCGAAGCGACCGCGCGGCAGCTGCGTGAAGAGGGCCATGGCGCCGACCTGATGGCCGCGAATAACGTGCTGGCCCATGTCCCCGATATCCGCGATTTCGCTGCCGGATTCCGGGTGCTGCTGAACCCCGAAGGCGTTGCGACCTTTGAATTTCCGCATCTGGCGCGGCTGATCGAACAGGTACAGTTCGATACGATCTATCACGAACACTATTCCTACCTGTCGCTGACCTTCGTGCGCCGCCTGATGGATGAGGCCGGGCTGGAGGTCTTCGATGTCGAACGCCTGCCAACCCATGGCGGCTCGCTGCGGGTCTTTGTCGGCCATAAGGGCGCGCATCAGCCGGGGCCGGGCCTCGCAGAGGTCGCGGCGGAAGAGACGCGCCTGAAGCTGGATCAGGCTGCCGGATATGGCGATCTCGCCGGCAAGGTCGCGGCAATCACAAGCGCCTTCCGCGCCTTCGTGGCGCGTGCGCGTGAAGACGGCAAGACCATCGCGGGCTATGGTGCGGCGGCCAAGGGCAACACCTTCCTCAACGTGGCCGGCATCGGCGCGGATGACATTGCCTTTGTCGTCGACCGCAACCCCGAGAAACAGGCGACCCTGTTGCCGGGCAGCCATATCCCGGTCTTCGCGCCCGAGGAAATCGCCGCCCGCCGCCCGGATTACCTGGTGATCCTGCCCTGGAACATCGCAGCCGAGGTCCGCGACCAGCAGGCGCAGATCCGCGCATGGGGTGGAGAATTCGTCACCGCGATCCCGGCGCTGCACATCGGATGAGGCTGAACCCCACGCCCCTGCCCGGCCTGATCACAGTCGAGGCCGATCCGCATGAGGATGCGCGCGGCCAGTTCGCGCGGGTCTTCTGCCGTGACAGCTTTCTCGCGGCGGGGGTGGATTTTCAGCCGGTGCAGGTCAATCTCTCGACCAACACCCTGGCCCATGCGCTGCGCGGTCTGCATTACCAGGCCGGCGAATTCGCCGAGCAAAAGCTGGTGCGCTGTGTTGCCGGACGGGTCTGGGATGTGGCGGTCGATCTGCGCCCCGGGCCGTCGCGCGGCACGTGCCACGCGGTGGAGCTTGATGCGGCGCGCATAAACGGCATCTATAGCGCCAAAGGTTTTGCGCATGGATTTCTCAGCTTCACGCCCGGCGCGGTGGTTCAATATATAATGGCGCCCGCTTATATCTCCCGTCACGGGCGCGGCATCGCCTGGGATGATCCCGATCTCACCGTCACCTGGCCCGCGCGGCCTGAGGTCATCTCTGAAGCCAACGCCGCCCTGCCGCCCTTCGCCAGCCTGATCTGACCGCTACAGGAGTGACCATGCCCGACCCGCAAGCTCTGCCCGATCCGCAAGCACTGCCCGATCCGCAAGCATTGCCCGATTTCGGCGCCTGGCTGATCAACTTGCCACGATCAGCACAGCGGCGCGCAGCTATGGAGGCACAGCTTTCCGCGCTGAACCTGCCCTATAGCCTGCACGAGGCCACCGATGGCCGCGCGGAATGGGACCGGCTGGTGCAGAATGTCGACCTTCCTGCCTTTCGCCGCAATGTGGGCCGCGAGGTGCTTCCGGGCGAGATTGGCTGCTACCATTCGCATATCGCGGTCTGGCAGGCGTTTCTCGACTCCGGCAGGGATGTGGCGCTGGTGATGGAGGATGATGTCGTCTTCCACCCCGAATTCATGACCGCGCTGCAAACGGCGTTGGCCGCGAAGGCCGACTGGGATTTCCTGAAGCTCAACAAGATCCGCGCCAAACAGCCCTTGCGGCAGAAAAAGCTCGGCACCTGGGATCTTAACGCCTATCTCGGCCCCGCGACGGGGCTTGGCGCCTATCTGATCCGCCGCGATCTGGTGGCGCGGCTGTTGCCCGGGATACTGCCGATCACCCGGCCCATCGACCACGAACTCGACCGCGTCCATATCCATGACTTCCGCCATTACGGCCTAGAACCCTTTCCCAGCCATGTCGATGACGGGAATTCCAGCACCATCACCGGCCAGTCGCACAGCGATGTACGAAAATTTACCTGGTATCGGCGGCTGCCGCTATATGGGCTGCGTTTTCGCAATATGATCGGAAAGCTGGTCTATCTGACCCGCAAAGGGCGCTTTCCCGCCCCTAAGGGCTGAGGATCAGCGCGGCAGATCGCCGCCGTTTTCCACCCAGTATTCCGCCATCCAGCGCACCTGGCCATGGCCCATATGCGGAAACCTGTCCCAGAACCGGTTGCCCGGGCGCAGAAGGTCAATCGGGCGCGGCGTACCATGGAAGGCGAGCACCTTGGAAGATGCCGGCGGCGCTTTGGGCGGCAAAAACAGATCCAGGCCAATTGGTCGGCGCAAATGCCGCTTGAAGCTGATCACCCAGCCATCGGGCCAATACTCCATCGCGCTGGCTTCGGCCCCGACCCAGTTCTGCTCGATCACATGGTCGCGCACCGCCTTTTCGCGGTCTGCGGTAAAGCGGTCGACAATCTGGCCTTCGGCGCCGAGCGTAAAGGCGAAAATGCAGGTCCCGGCCTCCCGGGGCGCATTGGCCCGCGACGGCCGCCCCCAACCCTCGCCCATATCCGTGGTCAGGACCGGCGCCGGATGGTCGAAAAACGGGTCCAGTGCGCCGCAGATCACCATATCAAGGTCGATGAAAAGCGCGCGCCCCTTCAGCCCGTAAAGATCATGCTCAAACACCCCGAGTTTAGCCCAGGCGCCGCTTTTCCACATGCCGGGGCTCAGCCCCAGATCGGGGATCGGATAGGCCTCGATATCGGGGCCAAGCCCGGTCGCGTCATCCGTCAGGCAGACAAAGCGGAAATCCCCGGTGATGTTCCGGCGGCAGGCATTATAAAGCACGTTCACATAGCTGGCCGGATAGAGCTTGCCCCATTTCATGCTCAGCACAACGCGCTCGCCAGAGCCGCTTTTCGAATGGGGAACCATACTTGCCTCGGATTTACGTGCATTGGATCACAAGGGTCCATTCTGTCACCATTCGGCCCGGGCTGCCAGTGCGGGCGGCACAGCCCCGTCGCAGCCTCGCCATTCGCCGCGCAATGCGCTAGTCATCTGGCAGGAAACGGGGGACCTGGCAGTGACAGAGGGGCGGGATGCGGTAAAAACTGAGGGGCTTGCGCTGACGGTGCTGATCCCGACGCATAACCGCCCGGATCTGCTGAAACGCGCGGTCGCTTCGGCGCTGGCCGATCTGCCGGCGGGGGCGGAGGTTCTGGTGATCGATGATGCCTCCACTGTGCCGGCCAGCGAGGTTCTGGCCGGATGGGACACGCGGCTCCGGGTCTTGCGTAACAGCGGTTTGCGCGGTGCGGCCGGGGCGCGGAATTTCGGCGTGGCGGAAGCCTTGGGCGAGATCATCCTCTTTCTCGACGACGATGATGAACTCCTGCCCGGCTACGCCGCCCGCGTGCTGAAGATCGCCGCCAGCGAGGTGGTGGATTACGGCTTCAGCGCGGTTCTCAGGCGCGACGCTTCGGGGCATGAGGAAACGGTCACCCGTAAACTGGCCCCGGGCAAGGTGGCGGAGAACGCGCCGCTGCGCCACAAGATCGCAGCGCTCAGCGCCGGCTTCTGGATCCGGCGCAGGCGGTTTCTGGCGCTTGGCGGCCTCGATCCCGCGCAGCGCATCGACGAGGATACCAGCCTGTGCTGTGCCCTGATCACAGCGGGCAATCTGCCCTGGTATGAGGCTGCGCCTGGAATGCGGGTCCATATCCTCCACAGCCCCGCAGATGCGCCTGGCGCCCAACTGACACAGGGCAGCGACCCGGATGTCATCCTTGACTGCTATCTCCGCACCTGGACCCACTATCAGGCCAGCTTTCCCGTCCTGTCCGAAGCGCGCTGGTTCCTTGGCGCGCGCTATCTGCGCCGGGCGGCGAAACTGGGCACGCGCGCGCGGATCCGTGACTTCGTCGCCACGATCCGCCCCCGGATCATGGCACCGGCCTTCTGGCTTTACGGAGCGGTCAAGCTCCTCTCATCAAAATCGCGGCGCTGAAGATCAGCTCTCCGCCGGTTGCCACGAGGCCCAGGGCCGGGGAGCGCTTTCAAAGAGCCGCGCCGCCGTGCCATGCATCCGCAGCATCCGCGCAAAACCCGATACCGGGCCGAAATGCCGCCCGGCACTCGTCTCAAGCCGGGTCAGGCGGTCAAGGAAATCAGCGGCTGTCAGAGCATCCTGCATAGGTGGTCCGCCAACAGCCCTGATCCGTCCGGGCGCATTGCTGCGGCGCATCACGTCTTTCGCGCGCGGCGCCCCGGCAACAGGCGAAGCTGCGGGTGGAATATCGAAATCCGGCCCGAAGAACATCCGCGCCAGCGCGACACAGTCGGACCTGTCCGGTTCGACGAAACCGTCGATCTCCGGGGCGACGCGCGCGCTCCAGGCCGCCATGTCCAGACCCAGTTTGCGCCCGCATTGCAGCGTCGCTTCAGTCAGCCCGTCCAGTGTCACAAGGATCAGGGATGGCACCCGTGCAGGCAGCCGGCACTGATAAGGGTCCTCGGCACTTTCGCGGATGAATTTCATAAATTCCGGGCTTTCCGCCGCACTTGCAACCTTTGCCCGCTGCTGCCCCGAAGCCCCGTTAGAGCGCGGCGACGTGCCGCCCATGGTCAGAGGCAGGTTGACTTTCATGATCGGGCGGTCCCCGATCACCAATGCCTGCACCGAGGTATAAAGATCGGGTGAGGACCCCCGGAAATAGGGCCCGCTGGTCTTCGCCACCACGCGGTCGACAAGCCGGCGGCTGATCATACCGTGATAGATCATGCCGCCATCGTGACAGGTGCGGAAACTCGCGTTGCAGAAATTCGCCAGCACGACCGCCGGGTCGATCATCTCGCAGCGGCCATCCAGATGTTGCGGCCGGATCTTGACCCAGCCATCGGTGCCGCTGGCGGGGTCGGGCCAGTGGTAATTCTCCACCCGCCATTTGTAGATATCGACATCCTTCGCCTCGATCATCTGCCGCGCCAGCGCCAGGCCATGGGGCAGCACCGCATCATCATCGCCGATATAGATCAGATGCGAGCCGCTGGCATTTTCCAGCGCGAACTGATAATTTTCGCGCATGGAAAGCCGGCGTTCGCTGCGGATCACCCTGAGGCGTGGGTCGCGCTGCGCGGCAAGCCAGGCGTCGGTACCGTCGCCCGAGGCGTTATCGGACACGAGTATCTCAACCTCCACCCCGGCACGGTAGGCGGCCAGCTGCGCCGAGGCCAGCGCGCAGAGCAGATACTCCAGTCGTTCGCGGGTGAGAATGATAAGGCTGATCTTGCAGGTCACGAGCTTCTCACAACCGGGGCGCGCGCGAGGCCGGCATTCCAATTTATATTTGCCGCCTGATCTCCCTAAAAATCGCAGAGATAGCGGCGGGTCTAACCAGGGTCAGCGGTGTCTGACCGATGTAAAGGGACAAGTGCCGGATGAACCAAGACAGCAGATCGTCCGCCCTGCGCGAGCGGGCTGAAAAAGGACAGGCCAGGGATGAGCAGCGAGATTTTCCTCTGGGGGGCCAAATCGCAGGCGCGCATCATTGCGGCAGAGCTGACGCGCGCCGGCACACCGCCCGGGATGCTGTTCGACCCAACCCTGAGCGCGCCGGATTTCTCCATCAGCGCCGGTTTTTGCAACACCGCCGGGGCGCTGGCCGCAGCGCTGGACCGCGTGCGCGACTTTGTGGTCTGTATCGGCGGGGCGCATGGCGCACAGAGGGCAGCACTGTCTCACAGGCTCAGGGATGACTGGGGGCTGACGCCGCTTACCATCATCTCGCCGCAGGCAAGCATGGTTCCTGAGTCCGTCCTTGGCGCAGGCGCGCAGCTGATGGCGCGGGCCTATATCGGGCTTGCCAGCCGGATCGGGGATTTCACACTGATCAATACCGGCGCCACGATTGACCATGAATGTGTGATTGGTGAGGGCGTTCACGTCATGGGAGCGACCGCCATTGCCGGACGCGTCACCATCGGCGATTTCGCTAACATCGGCACCAATGCCACCATCCTGCCGAACCTCACCATCGGAGGCGGCGCCCAGATCGGCGCCGGCGCGCTGGTACGCCGGGATGTAGGCGAAAACGAGGTGGTGGTCGGCAATCCTGCCAGGTTGCTCAGGCTGGAGCCGCCGGTCACCGATCTTTCACTGCTGGATCAGGCCTTCTTGCGGCGCAGATAACCGCCGGGCGAAGAGGCTATCTGCAGCTTGCCACTGATACCTGATCGGGTTCGAAATCGCTGTTTTCAGCCAGAAAATCATGCATCCCGCTCAGCATCTCATCACCCGGATACCAGATTTTCGACCGTTTCTTCGGGGTTTGGTCCGGCGTCATGAAGCCGATCACCGTATCAGCGACCACAAGATAGCAGCCTTCGGCCACCAGATCGGCATAGGCGCGGCATTCCGCCAGAACATGGTCGCGCGAATGGTCGCTGTCGAGAACCACCATCACCCGCGCACCCGGCGGAATCTCGGCACGCACTTTTGTCAGCGTGTCTTCATCGGCGGAACCGCCCTCGATCAGCACAACCCGTTTCGACATCGGATGGCTTTCGATCGTGTCGCGGTTATGGGTGCGGATGTCGATATCGACGTGGATCACCGAACGCGAAGGCGACCTGGCGCGTGAGGCCGCGCTGAACGCCTGGGGCGCAGATCACTACCGCTATAACCGCCGGTTCGAAGAGATGCTCGCTGCCCATTGCGGGGTTGCCCATGCGGTCAGCCTGCCCCATGCGACCTCGGGGCTGCATCTGGCGCTGGCAGCGCTCGGGATCGGGCCCGGCGATGAGGTGATCGGCCCGGATGTGACCTGGATCGCCTCGATGGCGCCGGTCACCTATATGGGCGCGGTGCCGGTTTTCGTCGATATCCTGCCCGATACCTGGTGCCTTGACCCGGTGGCGGTCGAGGCCGCAATCGCGCCCCGCACGAAAGCGATCATCGGCGTCGATCTCTATGGCTCGATGTGCGACTGGGATACACTGCGCGAGATCGCCGACCGTCACGGGATTGCGCTGATCGAGGATGCGGCCGAAGCGCTTGGTTCGACATATTGCGGCCGCCCGGCTGGCAGCCTTGGCGATGTGGCGGTGTTTTCCTTCCACGGCTCGAAAACCATCACCACGGGCGAAGGTGGCGCGCTGGTGACCTATGACCCGCAGCTTCATGCCCGGGTGCAAAAGCTGCGCGATCACGGCCGCCCGCCGGGGGACCGGTTCTTCCGCAATGACGAGGTCGCATTCAAATATAAGATGAGCGCCGTCCAGGCCGCCCTTGGCATCGCACAGATGGAACGGCTGGACGCGCTGGTCGCCCATAAGCGGCAATTGTTCGGCTGGTATGCCGACCGGTTGCGCAATGTGCCGGGCCTCGCGATCAATGCCGAACCGCAAGAGGTGAAGAATTCATTCTGGATGGTCACGGTCATCCCCGATGAAGGCTATGATCTGGATAAATTCGCCCTGCAAACCGCGCTGGCGGAACAGGGCATTGATTCAAGACCATTCTTCTCAAGCCTCTCATCGCTCAAGGCCTATGCGGACACAGACTGCCGCCCCCTGATGACGCCGCGCACAGAGACCGCACGGATCGTCCATGCCGGGATCAATCTGCCCTCGGGCTACGGCCTCGATGAAGCAACAGTGAGCTATATCTGCGAAACACTGAAAGCGATTCTGCAGGGATGCGAACGGCGCTGAGGCGACGCGCACCCGCGCCGCTCTCTCCGACGCAAAAGGACGAAATCGCACCTGAAAGCCGTGCCTGACGGCCATGGTCGCGGTCAGGCCGACCGTCATACTCCGGGCACAGCCAGGCGTCAGCTGCGCGGCACGCACCATCGGTGACAGCTCAAACCTGACTGCCAGTCGGGGGCAAACTGCTGTGAGCCGGACCGAACCTTACTGCAATCCACCCAAGTCAATGAGTCCAGGGATTGCGCCGGTCAGTGGCGAAATTCTCGCCATAGCCACGCAGGCGGATATTTGCCTTGCGCGGGGTCGGCTCGATCACCGTATAGGCGATGCCATGCTGCTGGGCATAGGCTTCGGCCTCTTCCCGGGTCTCGAACCGCAGCTTGACCTGGGTCTGTGTGTCCGAAGATGAGGTCCAGCCCATCAGCGGATCCACTTCGCGCGCAGAATCCTGCGCGAATTCCAACAGCCACACATGGGTTTTGCCCATACCGGATTGCATGGCATTGCGGCTGGGCTGATAGATACGGGCTCGCATTGGGCAGACCTCCGGAATAGCCCCGCCGTTCTGGCCGAAACGCGGCGAAAGCGCAAGGGATGCCGACAGATTGAACCTTCGCGCCGGCGCATTGCGCGCCGCCGGAACATGCTCGCGCTGAACTGGGGTTGAACTGGAACAAAAACAGATCAAATTAGCGGGTGACTGCCCGCTGCCCCCCTGCCCCTCCCGAGGCCCGAGATGCATAACAACGCGCCCGACAAGCTGCCCGACATTTCCCATATCACGCCCGTGCGGCGCGAAAAGCTCGAAGGCGGGCAGCGCTTTGTCATGCACACGCCCTTCACAGCAGCAGGCGACCAGCCGACCGCAATTGCCGAGCTGTCGCAGGGCGTGACCGCGGGCGAACATGACCAGGTGCTCCTGGGGGCGACCGGCACCGGCAAGACCTTCACCATGGCGAAGGTGATCGAAGAGACGCAGCGACCTGCGATCATCCTTGCGCCAAACAAGACACTGGCCGCGCAGTTATACGGCGAATTCAAGGGCTTCTTCCCCGATAACGCCGTTGAGTATTTCGTAAGCTATTACGATTACTACCAGCCCGAGGCCTATGTCGCGCGCACCGATACTTTTATCGAGAAAGAGAGCCAGATCAACGAAGCGATCGACCGGATGCGCCATTCGGCGACACGGGCACTGCTGGAGCGTGACGATGTGATCATCGTGGCGTCGGTGTCGTGCATCTACGGCATCGGCTCGGTCGAGACCTATTCGGCGATGACCCAGGACATGGTTCAGGGCCAGTTCTATGATCAGCGCAAATTCATCCAGGAGCTGGTGGCCCAGCAATACCGGCGCTCGGAGGTCGGGTTTCAGCGGGGCGGGTTCCGCGTCCGGGGCGATGTGATCGAGCTTTGGCCCGCCCACCTTGAAGACCGCGCCTGGCGGTTCTCATTCTTCGGCGAAGAGCTTGAGAGTATTACCGAATTTGACCCGCTGACCGGCGCTAAAACCGGCAGCTATGCTCAGATCCGCATCTATGCCAACAGCCATTATGTGACGCCACGCCCGACCATGGCCCAGGCGATCCAGGGCATCCGCGCCGAGCTGCACCAGCAGCTCAAACGCTTTAATGACGAGGGCAAGCTGCTCGAGGCGCAGCGGCTGGAACAGCGTACGCGATTTGATCTGGAAATGCTGGAAGCCACCGGCGTCTGCAACGGGATCGAGAACTATTCGCGCTATCTGACGGGGCGCGCGCCTGGCGAGCCGCCGCCCACCCTGTTCGAATTCATCCCCGACAATGCAATTGTTTTTGCAGATGAATCCCACGTTTCCGTGCCACAGATCGGCGGCATGTACCGGGGTGACTTCCGGCGCAAATCGGTGCTGGCAGAACATGGGTTCCGCCTGCCTTCCTGCATGGACAACCGGCCATTGAAATTCGAGGAATGGGACGCGATGCGGCCGCAATCGGTCTTCGTCTCGGCGACGCCCTCGGCATGGGAGCTGGAACAGGCAGGCGGCGTTTTCACCGAACAGGTGATCCGCCCGACCGGGCTGATCGACCCGATGATCGAGATCCGGCCGGTCGAGATGCAGGTGGATGATCTGCTGGACGAGGTGCGGCGGGTGGCGGCAAAGGGGCTGCGCATTCTCGTGACCACGCTGACCAAGCGCATGGCCGAGGATCTGACCGAATATATGCATGAACAGGGGATCCGCATCCGCTACATGCATTCCGATATCGACACGATCGAGCGGATCGAGATCCTGCGCGATCTGCGGCTCGGGGCCTTTGACGTGCTGGTGGGCATTAACCTTTTGCGCGAAGGGCTCGATATTCCCGAATGCGGTCTGGTGGCGATTCTCGATGCCGATAAGGAGGGCTTCCTGCGGTCAGAAACCTCGCTGATCCAGACCATCGGGCGGGCGGCGCGCAATGCCGAGGGCCGCGTGATCATGTATGCCGACAAGATCACCGGCTCGATGACGCGCGCGATGGCCGAGACCGACCGGCGGCGGGAAAAGCAAAAGGCCTATAACCGTGAACATGGCATCACGCCGCAAACCGTGAAGAAAAACGTCGAGGATGTGCTGGCCGGGCTGTGGTCGGGCGACACAGATCAGTCGCGGGTGACGGCGAAGATCGAGCGGCCAGCGGTGGGGCAGAACCTCGCGGCGCATCTCGACGCTCTGCGGGTGGCGATGCGCAAGGCGGCCGAGAACCTCGAATTCGAGGAAGCCGCCCGGCTGCGCGACGAGGTCAAACGGCTCGAAGCTGTGGAACTGGCCGTGGCCGACGACCCGCTGGCGCGGCAATCGGCGGTCGATGAAGCGGTGGAGGAGGCGGTGAAGTCTTCTGGCCGCTCGACCGCCGGGCGCGCGGGCCAGCGCGGCGGCACCAAAAGGAGCAAGCGGCGGTAACGCAGCTGGCTTTGCTCCGGCACGGTTAACCTTCGTTAACGTGCGCACGCCCTGCTTTGGGAGGGCTCCTGGTATATTCTTTGGTGCTTCGGTGCTTCGCCAATTCGGCCCTGGCGCTGAGCGCAGAGTCCGGCGGGGTTTCAGCACAGGACTGTGACCAGAACCGGATCCCTTCAGGATGAAGCATGCTATTCGACTCTGCTGTCAATCACATCGGCGGAACCGGCACTTACGCCGCTTATGTCGAAGGCTCGGTCAGGGCCAGCGGTCAGGATATCTACGATCCCGACCGGGATGGCGACGGGGCCGGCTGCGACCGCTGACCCCGTCGAATTAGCGTTTTCAGGCCGTCCGCACCAGGCGGATCAGCAGGAGCAGGATCACCGCGCCGATGGTGGCGTGGATGATGGAGGCAAGAATAGCATTGCCGCCGAAGGTCAGACCGATGCGGGGCAGGATCAGCCCGGCGATAAAGGCGCCGACCACACCAACCACGATATTCCCGACCAGGCCAAAGCCGTAGCCTTTGACCAGTTGCCCCGCCAGCCAGCCGGCAACCGCGCCGATGACCAGAAGAATCAGAATGCTTTCGATACCCATAATCTCTCCCTCACTTTAACGAAGCGCCGTCAGGGTGTCGGGCGTTGCCGCCCCGCCCAAAGATCGGCGGTTCTGTTGCAGAGCCTCACTATGGCCGGAAGGTTAACGCAGCCGGAGGGATTTGGTTCCATATCGCGTAAAGACGCGGCCTCGCAGCGATTGACCTTGCCGCCGCATCCGCCGATTGTGCTGCACTGCAGCCTCTGCCGCCGTGCCATCCGTCGACCCACGTCCTCAAAGACCGGACCCATGCCCATGCAGATCCTCGACCCGTTTCACCCGATGTTCGAGCGCCCCCTCACGCGGCTTTTAACCACGATCCTGCCAATCCTGTGGTCTGGTCTGGAATTCTTTGCCTTCAACGCGCCGCTTTGGGGCGCGGTCTTCCTCGTCGCGGGGCTTTATGCCGGCTATATGCTTTTTATCGTCAGGCCGAAGGGGCCCGACGGGGGCCCGGACGGGGACAAGTGACCAGCCCCCGCATCTCGCCCGAATCCCCCTGGAGCGCGCTTTCGCGCAATTTGCAGCCGGTGAGTTCCGGGATCAGGTCGATCATTATGGCCCGAATCGCCTGATGTTCCCCCGGCGAGGCCCAGCCGAGACGGATCACCTCGACACTGCTTCCCTTCAGAAAGACCACATAGTCATGCCCGCCGCGGCTGGCCTCGAATCGTTCGGCGCCAAACATATGAGGCGCGGGCTGGGCACCACAGGCGGCAAGGGAAAGAGGCAGGATCAGGGCCATTCGCATCATCCGATGCTCTGCGACCAGGGTTAATAATTCCTGAAGATCTTTGCCCGACCCGCCAGGCCCCTGAAAATCCCTGTTATTTTTCTGGTGACAAAGTGACTTTTCGCGCTTAGCTTTCCCCGCATGTCCATGTCCTGCGCCCCCGTCTGGTTTTATTACTTCCGCTCATGCCAGCGGATGCGGGCGGCTGTGTAACGCGAGACAGGCGATACTCACCAAAAACCCCCAAGCCGCTGGTTCGACCGGCGGCTTTCCGTTTTCGGGGGTGCCGGTCAGATCCTGAGGCAAAGTACAGGAAGACCGAAATGCCGACCGAAACCAACAACCTGCGTATCCAGGAGTTGCGCCCCCTGCCCTCGCCGCTGGAGCTCGCCGTGGCGATCCCCCGCGATGCCGCCATATCCGAGACCGTGGCGCAAAGCCGCAACGCCATCCGTGAGATCCTGGCGGGTCGCGACGAGCGGCTGCTCCTCGTGATCGGGCCCTGTTCGATCCATGACCCCGAGGCCGCGATGGATTACGCCCGCCGCCTCGCGGCCGAGCGCAAGCGCCACCAGGACAAGCTGGAAATCGTGATGCGGGTCTATTTCGAAAAGCCGCGCACCACGGTCGGCTGGAAGGGGCTGATTAATGACCCGCATCTCGACGGGTCGGACCGGATCGAGGACGGGCTGCCGCTCGCGCGCAAACTGCTGCTCGATATCAACCGCATGGGTCTGCCCGCCTCGACCGAATTCCTCGACCCGATCATGCCGCAATATTTCGCCGATCTGATTGCCTGGGGCGCGATCGGGGCGCGCACCACCGAAAGCCAGATCCATCGCCAGCTGGCCTCGGGCCTGTCCTGCCCGGTGGGCTTCAAGAACGGCACCGATGGCTCGGTCCAGATGGCGCTGGATGCGATTCTGTCGGCGCGCGGCCAGCATTCCTTCCCGGCGATCACGGCGGACGGCAGGGCGGCGATTGCGCGCACCACCGGCAACCCCGATTGTCATGTCGTGCTGCGCGGCGGATCGAAAGGGCCGAATTTCAGTGCGGCTGACGTCGATGCGGTCGCGGAGGCCGCGGCAAAAGCCGGCATTGATCCGGGCATCATGATCGACGCGAGCCATGCCAACAGCGGCAAGGATCCGGCCCGCCAGCCCGGGGTGGTCGCCGATGTCGCCACCCGTATCCGCGCCGGCGAGCGCCGTATCCGCGCGCTGATGGTCGAAAGCAACCTGGTCGCCGGCGCCCAAAAAGTCGTTCCCGGCCAAAAGCTTGTCTATGGTCAGTCGATCACCGATGGCTGCATTTCCTGGGATCAGACGGTCGAGCTGCTTGACGGGCTGGCCGATGCGGTCAAAGCGGGCGATATGGCCGCCGCCTGAGCCATAATCTCTATACGCTGGCCGCCTCCGGCAATCCAGGCGGCCAGCTCTGCCAGAACCATACCTTCGGGCTGGCGCCCCCGCCCTTTCAGCGCGCATTCCCAGACCAGGGCAACCCGCCAGCCCTGTGCCTCAAGCGCGGCCAGGATGCGGGCGTCGCGCGCCATATTGCCGCCGATCTTGGCGCGCCAGAACTCTTCCCGGGTCCTCGGCCAGCGAAACAGATCGCAGCCATGGCCATGCCAGAAACACCCATGCGCAAAGATCACCGCCCGGTATTTCGGGAGCACAAGATCCGGCCGCCCGGGCAGATCGCGCGCTTGCAATCGGTAGCGAAAGCCGAGCCCATGCAGCCCCTTGCGCAAGACCATCTCGGGCCTCGTATCCGCGCCCCGGATCGCCTGCATATTGCGTCGCCGCGCATCAGGCGAATGGACGTCAGCCATGGATCAGCGAAAGGATATGCGGCCGCATCTTCTGCGCGACCTCGGTGAAGACCGGCACCGCCACCGAATTGCCGAACTGGCGATAGGCCTGGGTGTCCGAGACCGGAATGCGGAAATTCTCACCATAGCCCATCAGCCGGGCACATTCTCTGGGCGTCAGGCGACGCGGGTTTTCACCTGGCTGCTGGCGGATCAGAATCTCGGACCCGTCCTTATAGTAGCGCGCCGAAAGCGTGCGGGCGATGTCATCCGGCCCGAAAAGGCCAAAGCCGAAGCCATTGCCCTTTGCGCGATGCTTGGCGGCATAGTCCTGAAGATAGCGCCAGAGCTTGTCGGTCAGCGTGTATTTCTCGCTGACGACCGCATCGGGGCCGGTGGTGAAATGCCCTTCCGGAGCCTCGGTGCCATTCTCGGGATGCAGGATCGTGCCCAGCCGGCGACCACCGTAAGAGGGCAGCTCAAGATCAGCCCAGCTGAAAGAGGTGGCCTCGCGAAAACCCACCATCACGATCCGCTCGCGGTGCTGCGGCACGAAATGACCGGCATCAATCACTTTGGTAAACAGCTGGTAGCCCAGCTCTTCGGTCAGCGTCCGGTTGATCACTGCGAAGGTATTGCCCTTATCATGACTTTGCAGGTTCTTTACATTTTCCAGCAAAAACGCGGCTGGGCGATGGTGTTTTATCAGCCGCGCCACGTCAAAAAACAACGTTCCCTGGGTTTCATCGGCAAAACCATGCGCCCGGCCGAGCGCGTTTTTCTTCGAGACCCCGGCGATAGAAAACGGCTGGCAGGGAAAGCCCGCAACCAGCACATCATGGTCTGGCACATCTGCCTCAGCCACCTCGCGGATATCGCCGGCAATCGGGCGGTTGTCGGGATAATTTGCATGATAGGTCTTCTGCGCGAACTGGTCCCATTCCGACGTAAAAACACAGCGCCCCCCCGCCGCCTCCATGGCACGCCTGAGGCCCCCAATTCCGGCGAAAAGGTCAATGAACGTGAAGGAACCAACGGGATCCGGATGGCGCCCGGCCTCGGCGCGCAATACCGTCAGAACGGCCTCGCGCGGGGCTTCTTCGCCGCGTTTCCAGCGGTAAATATGGCCCTCAGAATAGCCAAGACGTTTCGCAGCATCGGGCACAGACCACCCCGCCTGGGCCAGAAGCCTGTCAAATTCGGTTTGCATCGCGGCTTTCATCTCTGGGAATTTTTCTGACATTATGGCGATACACGCCCCGCCGCAACCGGGACTGCGACGCCCCGCCGCAGCTCCGGTTTGACCTCGCTCAAGGTCGGGCGGGACAGCCTCGCCTAGCGCATGGGGAATGGCCGGTTGCCGGTCATTTCTGTGACACAGGAGTTTACCATGACATCCCGCATCCTCTTTGCCGCCCTGATCGCCTGCGGCCTCGCAGCCCCCGGCCTTGCCGCCGAAATCGAGGTGCATATGCTGAACAAAGGCGCCGCTGGCACAATGGTTTTCGAACCCGATTACGTGCGCGCCGAACCGGGCGATGTGATCAGGTTCATCCCGACCGACAAGAGCCACAATGTCGAGGCGATCAAAGATATATTGCCGCCCGGCGCCGCAATGTTCAAAGGCAAGATCAATGAAGCGCTTGACGTGACGGTGACCGAGCCGGGCATTTACGGCGTCAAATGCACGCCACATCTTGCCATGGGCATGGTGATGGTGATCCAGGTTGGCGCCGCGCCTGAAGATCTGGCGGACGAGATCGAAAAGCTCAAGGCTGTGAAACTGCCGAAGAAAGCGCGCGAGCGGATGGATCTGGCACTGGATCAGGTTCAATAATCGAACATCGATATGGAAAACGCCGCCCGATTACGAGCAGCGTTTTCCCTTCTTCAACATTTCTTCCGGATCTGGCGTTAAAGCCTCATCCCTTGTTCATCCTGTTCTCAATAAGGTCTTCGACGACGGTCGGGTCTGCGAGGGTTGAGGTATCGCCCAGGGCGGCAAAATCGTTTTCGGCGATTTTGCGCAGGAT
>NZ_JBZEGG010000017.1:0-122585 GCF_058313095.1 Pseudogemmobacter sp. TB195 | reverse complement strand
AGAGACCTTCGTGCAAATGGACCACAGGCCGACAATGCACTAACATTCAAACCGGACCACTCAGTGGGGGCATTCCACTGGCAATAAAAGCAGGCGCAATCCTTGCTGGCAGCGATCCCCTCGCGGTGCCGGGAACTGTGCTTGTGAGCCGCATCGACATCTTCTTTCATCTCAGCACGATCACATGCGGAGCGAAAATGGTCCAGCGTCCGCTTCGTCCCGCATAGCAGACATGCTGACCCTCTAAGATCCGGGCTGACGCTGGCCGTTTAAGGCCGGCTTGAAGGGGGCGTTTAACCGGGACCGGGCAGGGCGCTCAGGCCCCGGTTTTCAAAACTCGAATGGTGCAGGTTTGGGTGTCAAACAGTGCAGCTTTCGCTGTCACGCTACACTGGTATTTCACTACAACAAGCCGCCTTGGTCTGGTGAGGTCCTGGTGGTTGGGGCTATTTGCTTATTTGCATTTTGCGAAACTTGTGGTGGCAATAGTTTGCAAATTTCCGAAGTTTCGTTTTCATTTCCTGTCGCGCAATATTATTGTCCTCTCGATTCCCCGGGAGGTGCGCCATGAAAGATATCCTGCAAGAGCTTGAAGACCGTCGTGCAGTGGCGCGGGCAGGGGGCGGGCAGCGGCGGATTGATGCGCAGCATGCCAAGGGTAAGCTGACGGCGCGCGAGCGGATCGGTCTTTTGCTTGATGAAGGCTCGTTTGAAGAATTCGACATGTTCGTGGCTCATCGCTGCACCGATTTCGGGATGGAGCAGGACCGGCCCCCGGGGGATGGGGTTGTCACCGGCTGGGGCACCATCAATGGGCGGATGGTCTATGTCTTCAGCCAGGATTTCACGGTTTTCGGCGGCTCGCTCTCCGAGACCCACGCGCAGAAGATCTGTAAAATCATGGATATGGCGATCCAGAATGGGGCGCCGGTGATCGGGATCAACGATTCCGGCGGGGCGCGGATCCAGGAAGGGGTCGCCTCGCTCGCGGGCTATGCTGATGTGTTCCAGAGGAATGTTCTGGCCTCCGGCGTGGTGCCGCAGATCTCGCTCATCATGGGGCCCTGCGCGGGAGGCGCGGTCTATTCGCCCGCCATGACCGACTTTATCTTTATGGTGAAAGACAGCTCTTACATGTTCGTCACCGGCCCGGATGTGGTCAAAACCGTGACCAATGAGGTGGTGACGGCCGAGGAACTTGGCGGAGCATCGACCCATACGAAGAAATCCTCGGTGGCGGATGGTGCATTTGAAAACGACGTCGAGGCGCTGGCTGAGATTCGCAGGCTGTTTGACTTCCTGCCGCTCAACAACCGCGAAAAGGCACCGGTGCGGCCCTTCTTTGACGAGCCGGGCCGGATCGAGCAAAGCCTTGATACGCTGATCCCGGACAATCCGAACCAGCCTTACGACATGAAGGAGCTGATCCATAAGATCGCCGATGAGGGCGATTTCTATGAGATCCAGAAGGATTACGCTGGCAATATCATCACTGGCTTCATCCGGATCGAGGGGCAGACGGTGGGCGTGGTCGCGAACCAGCCGATGGTGCTGGCGGGCTGTCTGGATATCGACAGCTCGCGCAAGGCGGCGCGGTTCGTGCGCTTTTCGGATGCCTTCGAGATCCCAATCCTGACGCTGGTTGATGTGCCGGGCTTTCTGCCGGGCACAAGCCAGGAATATGGCGGTGTGATCAAACATGGCGCCAAACTGCTGTTTGCTTACGGCGAGGCGACGGTTCCGAAGGTGACGGTGATCACCCGCAAGGCCTATGGCGGCGCCTATGACGTGATGTCGTCGAAACATCTGCGCGGCGATTTCAACTATGCCTGGCCCACCGCCGAGATTGCGGTGATGGGGGCGAAGGGCGCGGTCGAGATCCTGTACCGCTCGGAACTGGGCGATAAGGACAGGATCGCCGAGCGCACGAGGGATTATGAGGATCGATTCGCCAATCCTTTCGTCGCGGCTGAGAAGGGCTTTATCGACGAGGTGATTCAGCCCAGATCCACCCGGCGCCGTGTGGCACGCGCTTTTGCGAGCCTTCGCAACAAGAAGCTCTCGAACCCGTGGAAGAAGCACGACAATATCCCGCTCTGAAACCCCCATGAGGTGAGGTCGGGATATGTCTTCTCTGTTCAGCCGTCTTTTCATTGCCAGTTCTCTGGCGCTTTGCCTTGCGGCGGGGCGCTGTGACGATGGGGAGGCGGCCGCGACGGGCGAGGGGGCAATCGCGCTGCCTTCGGGCAAAACCGCCGAATGGCTCGACGTGCAGAGCGATACAGTCGGAGTTGAGGGCGCGACCGCGCGCTTTCGTTTCATCGACAAGAGCCTGAAGCCGGGCGAGGACCGCAGCGCAGATATGCAGAGCCTTTGTGACACATTCGCGCGTGAGCGGGTTGCGGCCATGGTGCCTGCGCCACGCCAGATTGTGATCACGCTGGCCGATCGCCCGGTTG
The DNA here is from genome assembly GCF_058313095.1 of Pseudogemmobacter sp. TB195. Taxonomy (NCBI): domain Bacteria; kingdom Pseudomonadati; phylum Pseudomonadota; class Alphaproteobacteria; order Rhodobacterales; family Paracoccaceae; genus Pseudogemmobacter; species Pseudogemmobacter sp. TB195. Next base: position 120,126 of record NZ_JBZEGG010000017.1, on the reverse strand, counting down.
CCTTCGGTGCAACTGATCCCGAAGCCGTGCAGCTTTTCGAGGCATATCGCCTCGAAAACGCTGCCTGCATCTGGGAGATGTTCTGAAGATGGCACTACATCTGGTTGAAAACTGGGGCAAAACACCTCCTTCTGATGTATTGGAGTCACAGGGTGGCAACTTACTCACGCGCGCGTGTTTTTCGGCCCCGGATTCCGCTATCTTCACCCCAGGCCGACCCCAAGCGGCCTTTACCTCGCAAAGGGACAGGGCCGGCATAGTGCTGGCCTCAAGATCCCTGAATGAATGGAGCAGAAGATGTCGAGCACTATCCGTATTGTCGTTGCACTGGCTTTCGTGGGCACCATTGCTGCCTGCGCAAAGAAAGTTGAAGAAGAAGTCGTCTATATCGACCAGCCGGTTTCGGTCGAGCCGGTCTATACCGGTAAATACAAGTAAGACGACCGCTCAGCCCGGACGGAGATTCGGACGGGCTGAGCCGTTTCTGCGGCGCGTGGCACTGGCCGGCGCCGCCTGTTTTGGGCCTGTCTCAAAGCATGGCAGAGCTGTTGCCGCATTCGTTGCGCAGGCTTTTGCAAATTCTGTGAAATCTCCGATTCCCTTCTGCGAGCGCACACCATATGGTGCGGCACATCACCCTGATTCGCACTGGAGGTTGTCATGCGGACCACTGCTATCGTCGCCCTTATCGCTCTCTCGACCCTGGCCGCTTGCGCCAAGAAAACCGAGACCGTTGTTGTTGCTGAGCCCGTTTCGGTCGAGCCGACCTACACCGGCAAGTACAAGTGATTTCGCAGGGCGGTTGATCCCTGACGGATCGGCCGCCCGGCTTTCCTGCCTGACCGGATTTATTCCGGGTTTTGTACCGAATGTTTCTGGCGCCGCTGGCGCCACGCCTGCCCATCCTGCTAAAGCCGGTTCCGCAAAGAAAGGAACCGCGCCATGTTAAAGCACAGGGGCTTTCCGGGGCGTCTTACCGGAACCGATTTCCAGTTCACCATCCGTCGCGCCAATCTTAAGGATGGGCCGGCAAAGATCATCCGCCGCGAGCGGTTCAGGGATCGCAAATTCGTCGACCGCAAGGCTGACGAGGCCTTTATGGCAGCGCTCTGGGCCTGTTTCGGCGAAGAGGTGTTTGAGCGCGGCAATCTTGATGCCGGGCGACTGTCCTGGCTGTTTGGCCGCGAGGTCGTGGCCGCAGAAGATCCCTTCAATCCGGCCAGCTATGAGGCCTTGCTGAAGATCGACGTCAAACGCGCCGAGGCGGCCTTTCCGGCGGTTTTTGCGCCGGATGCACCGGCTGTCAGCTTTGACGAGGATGACGGGGAGGATTGGGAATGATCCTCCTGCCGGCAGTCTTTCCGCGCAACATGACCCTTGCGGCCACGGCAAAATGCGCTGGCCTGGCGGGTTTCAGCCGTTTTGGCGGTCGCATTTGCGTGAGAACTGCCGGCATATCTTTTGCAACGCAAAAGAATGCGCTAGAATCGGCCTCAACCATAACAAACCGAGGCAGTCTCTCATGCGTAAACTTGTCCTGCTCCTCCCGATTCTCGCCCTGCCGCTGGCTGGCTGCGTCAATAATGGCGGTGGCTATAACAACGGCTATGGCAGCTCTTCGCCGATGGACAGCGCCGCTGTGCGCACCGTTGGCGGCGCCGCAGCCGGCGCGCTGGTTGCAAGCGCAACCGGTGGTTCGAAAACCCAGGGCGCCCTCATTGGCGCCGTTGCCGGCGGCGGCTCCTGCATGGTGCCCGGCCTCAACAACTGTAACTGATCCGTCGCCCGCAGCCGCGGGGACCGATCTTATTTTCGACAATCTGAAACGGGGTCTTCCGGCAGCATATGCCGGAAGACCCTTTTGCATTTCGGCCCGGCTGAAGCGGGCCGGGACTGAGGGAGAGCCATGTTCAAGAAGATCCTGATCGCGAACCGGGGTGAGATCGCCTGCCGTGTCATCAAGACCGCGCGGAAGATGGGCATTAAGACGGTTGCCGTCTATTCCGATGCCGACCGCAACGCGCTGCATGTGCAGATGGCGGATGAGGCCGTGCATATCGGCCCGGCCCCGGCGAACCAGTCCTATATCGTGATCGGGAAGATCCTTGACGCCATCCGCCAGACCGGCGCCGAGGCGGTGCATCCGGGCTATGGCTTCCTGTCCGAACGGATGGATTTCGCCGCCGCCCTTGAGGAAATGGGCGTTGTGTTCATCGGGCCGCCCTCTCCGGCGATCGAGAAGATGGGCGATAAGATCACCTCGAAGAAACTGGCGCAGGAGGCCGGGGTATCGACGGTGCCGGGCTATATGGGGCTGATTGCTGACGCGGAAGAGGCCGCGCGCATCTCGGACCAGATCGGCTATCCGGTGATGATCAAGGCGTCTGCGGGCGGTGGCGGCAAGGGGATGCGGATCGCCTGGACAGCCGATGAGGCGCGCGAAGGGTTCGAGTCGTCAAAGAACGAGGCGGCGAACAGCTTCGGCGATGACCGCATTTTCATTGAAAAATTCGTGACGCAGCCGCGCCATATCGAGATCCAGGTGCTGGCTGATCAGCACGGCAATACCGTCTATCTGCATGAGCGCGAATGTTCGATCCAGCGTCGGAACCAGAAAGTCATCGAGGAGGCGCCGTCGCCCTTCCTTGATGAAGCGACCCGCAAGGCGATGGGCGAACAGGCCTGTGCGCTTGCGAAAGCGGTGGGGTATACCTCGGCGGGCACGGTGGAATTCATCGTCGACGGCGCGCGGAATTTCTACTTCCTCGAGATGAACACCCGGTTGCAGGTGGAACATCCCGTCACCGAACTGATCACCGGCATTGACCTCGTTGAGCAGATGATCCGTGTGGCGGCGGGCGAGAAACTGCCCTTCGCGCAATCGGATCTGAAGATCAACGGCTGGGCGATGGAAAGCCGGCTTTACGCCGAAGACCCCTATCGCAACTTCCTGCCCTCGATTGGCCGTCTGACCCGCTACCGCCCGCCGGTCGAAGGTCAGACCTCGCGTGGTGGCATCGTTCGAAATGATACCGGCGTCTATGAGGGCGGCGAGATCTCGATGTATTACGACCCGATGATCGCGAAGCTCTGCACCTGGGCGCCGACCCGTGAGGCCGCGATTGGCGAGATGCGGCTGGCGCTCGACACATTCGAGGTCGAGGGGATCGGCCATAACCTGCCTTTCGTCGCGGCGGTGATGGATCACCCGAAATTCGTCGCCGGTGACATCACCACGGCGTTTATCGCCGAAGAATATCCCGAAGGTTTCCAGGGCGCGACGCTGCCCGAGGGCGAGCTGAAGCGGATGGCGGCGGCGGCGGCGGCGATGAACCGCGTGGCCGAGATCCGGCGGACGAAGATTTCCGGCACGATGGACAATCATCAGCGCCGGGTGGGGGATGACTGGGTCGTGAGCCTCGGCGGGTATGATTTCGCGGTGACGATTGCGGCGGATCGCGAGGGCTCGACCGTGGGCTTTGCGGATGGCAGCAGCCTGCGCGTGAGTTCAGACTGGGTGCCTGGCCAGCCGCTGGCGCGGATCGCGGTCGATGGTTCGGATCTGGTGATGAAGGTCGAGAAAATCCCGATGGGGTTTCGCCTGCGCAGCCGTGGCGCCGATCTGAAAACCCATGTGCGCAGCCCCCGCGCGGCGGAGCTGGCGAAACTGATGCCCGAGAAACTGCCGCCCGACACCTCGCGCTTCCTTCTGTGCCCGATGCCGGGGCTGGTGGTGAAGATCCAGGTCGAGGAAGGCCAGGAGGTCCAGGAAGGCCAGGCGCTCGCCACCGTCGAGGCGATGAAGATGGAGAACATCCTCAAAGCCGAGAAACGCGGCGTGGTGAAGCTGATCAAGGCGAAACCCGGCGAGAGCCTCCGGGTGGATGATGTGATCATGGAGTTCGAATAATGGCGCGTGTCAATTCGCTGGAATTGAAGGAGCCGAGCCGCACGACTGCACATGCTCCGGTATCGGCAAGCTATGTCACGTTCGAACTGGATGGAGACAGATTTCTGCAGATCTCGACATATGGTTCAGCAGAGGGTCAGTCTGCGGGTGTCGCGAACCAGATCATGCAGTTCGGACCGGAGGGCATTGCAGCCCTCCGCGCCGTGCTGGCAAAGCTCCCGTGAAAGGTCAGCGCCCCGCCGGGTTTTTCTCCAGCGCCTCGGTGCGGGCGATGGGCATTTTGTCGATGGTGTTGATGATCTCGCGTGGCGCGCGGGGCGAGGGGCGGCGGACCGGCGAGCGCCAGTCCTTGTCCATCATCACCAGCGAAAAGCCACGCGGGCGCAGCTTGCGGCGGATCTCTGACGGGGTCGCGGGATCGGTGTCGGTGATCAGCACCACATCGCGCGCCACCAACTGCGGGTAAAGGTCGGGCAGGATCTCCATCTGCCGGATGAAATTCGGGTCATGCGGATTGTCGGCAAAGACGATCACGGGGCGCCGCAGGAATAATTCGTCTGCTTCGGAAATCTCTGAGGCAGGCACCGGGCCGAACAGGGCGCCCAGATCGGGCATCTCTGCTGTCGGCTCTTCAGACGGGGCCTCCTGCGCCTGCAGGAGGGAGGGAACAAGGCCCGCAATCGCGGCCATGAGAACGAGGGAACGGCGGTCGAGCTTATGATCCATGCTCCGGATATAGAGTGGATCGGGCGAAACCCCAAGCGGCGAGATGCGCCTGATCGACAGATCGGGTCAGTCTGGCGAACGGAGTGACGAGAATGAGCGATCAGAACACCCCTGACCTGGCCTCCTGGGAGGCCTTGGCCTCGAAGGAGCTGAAGGGCAAACCTGCCTCCAGCCTGAACTGGCAGACGCTGGAGGGGATCGAGGTCAAGCCACTCTATACGGCGGCCGATCTGGAGGGGCTGCCACAACTGGGCGAGCTTCCGGGTGTGGCGCCTTTCACCCGTGGGCCGCGCGCGACGATGTATGCGGGCAGGCCCTGGACGATCCGGCAATATGCCGGGTTTTCGACCGCCGAAGAGAGCAATGCTTTCTACCGCAAGAACCTTGCGGCGGGGCAGCAGGGGGTTTCGGTCGCCTTCGATCTGGCCACGCATCGGGGCTATGACAGCGATCATCCGCGTGTGGTGGGGGATGTGGGCAAGGCCGGTGTGGCAATCGATTCTGTCGAGGATATGAAGATCCTGTTCGACGGCATTCCCCTGGACAAAGTCTCGGTTTCCATGACGATGAATGGTGCGGTGATCCCGATCCTCGCCTCGTTCATCGTGGCGGGGGAAGAGCAGGGCCATGCGCGCAGCCTGCTGTCGGGCACCATTCAGAACGACATTCTGAAAGAGTTCATGGTCCGCAACACCTATATCTATCCGCCCGAGCCAAGCATGCGGATCATCGCGGACATCATCGAATATACCTCGAAAGAGATGCCGAAATTCAATTCGATCTCGATCTCCGGCTATCACATGCAGGAGGCGGGGGCGAACCTCGTCCAGGAGCTGGCCTATACTCTGGCCGACGGGCGCGAATATGTCCGGGCGGCGCTGGCGGCGGGGATGCCGGTTGATGAATTCGCCGGAAGGCTGTCCTTCTTTTTCGCCATCGGCATGAATTTCTTCATGGAGATCGCGAAACTCAGGGCGGCGCGGATGCTCTGGACCCGCATCATGCAGGAGTTTGAACCGAAGAAGCTGTCTTCGCTGATGCTGCGCACCCATTGCCAGACATCGGGCGTCAGCCTGCAGGAGGCCGATCCCTATAACAACGTCGTCCGCACCGCCTATGAGGCGATGTCTGCGGCTTTGGGCGGCACGCAGTCACTCCACACCAATGCGCTCGACGAGGCGATTGCGCTGCCGACCGAATTCTCGGCCCGGATCGCGCGGAACACCCAGCTGATCTTGCAGGAAGAGACCGGCATCACCCATGTCGTCGATCCGCTGGCCGGGTCTTACTATGTCGAAAGCCTGACCGCGCAGCTGGCGGAAGAAGCCTGGAAGCTGATCGAAGAGGTCGAGGCGATGGGGGGCATGACCAAGGCGGTGGCCTCGGGTATGCCGAAGCTGAGGATCGAGGAAACCGCGGCCCGGCGTCAGGCGATGATCGACCGCGGCGAAGAGGTTGTGGTCGGCGTAAACAAATACCGCAAGGCTAAAGAAGACCCGATCGACATCCTCGAGATCGACAATATGGCGGTGCGCGACGCCCAGATCGCGCGGCTTGATCAGATTCGCGCGACCCGTGACCAAGTGGCCTGTGATGCGGCGCTGCTGGAACTGGGGCGACGCACCGTCGAGGGCGGCAATCTGCTGGAAGCCGCCGTCGAATGCGCGCGGATGCGGGCCTCCCTTGGCGAAATCAGTCTCGCGATGGAAGGTACATTCGGGCGTCACAGGGCGGAGGTGAAGACTTTGGCAGGGGTATACGGGGCCGCCTATGAGGGCGATGCGGGTTTCGAGGCGATCCAGAAAGACGTCGAGGCTTTCGCGGAAGAAGAGGGCCGCCGGCCCCGGATGCTGGTCGTGAAAATGGGCCAGGACGGGCATGATCGCGGCGCGAAAGTGATCGCGACCGCCTTTGCCGATATCGGATTTGACGTGGATGTGGGGCCTTTGTTCCAGACCCCGGAAGAGGCGGCGCAGGATGCCATCGACAATGACGTCCACATTATCGGCATCTCATCCCAGGCGGCGGGGCATAAGACACTCGCGCCGCTGCTGATTGCGGCGCTGAATAAGGCCGGTGCGGGTGATATCATGGTGATATGTGGTGGCGTGATCCCGCAACAGGATTACGACTACCTGAAAAAGGCCGGGGTGAAGGCGATTTTCGGGCCGGGCACCAATATCCCCGATGCAGCGAAAGAGATCCTCGACCTGATCCGGGCGACACGCGCCTGATACCGGCATTTTTTCTGATACCGGCATTTTTACAGGGAAAAGGGGGCGATACCGCCCCCCTTTTTTCATTTGATGAGGTTCGGTTCGCGGTTTGCTGCGCTGATCGCCCTTTCACTGATCCTGCGTTGGCTCTGTCATTGCTCGGCCAAGACCATAAAAAAGGGAATTCGCGGGTCATCGCGCCAGAGGATTGCACCATCCTGATGCCGCAGCTCCTGGCAGAGTTTTCCTTTACCCACCCGGAGGTGATGGCGTTGATTTCCGGGGCGAAGGGGCCGGGCGAGGGCAATGGCGCGGGCTGCTTTATCGGTTTCGGTCGGGACATGGTCGAGGCACTGATGAAAAGCCGGGGCTGGGATGAGGTGAGGGCCAATCGCGAGCGTTTTCGCGTGGTTGGGTCAGGTGCCGCCTCGGACGTGGTTGGCTTTTAAGGCGAGGATCCGTTGTCGACGATCTGTTCGTCAGCCACAGGACCCCGGCTACGGCAACAGATCCCGCTGCACACTTCTTCGGGTATGGGGGCGCATCTTTCTGTACTGCCGTCGTGCCCCCTTCTGGCAGGGGCGGGGTGGCGATGTGATGTGCCACCGGGCTGGCGGCATCGGCGGTATTTCGTAGGGATGTCCGGATTGCGCAATCCACGCCTTGTCTTCTGCGCTGTCCGGCCCCATCTTGTTCTTACGACCGTTGGTCATGCGTCGAGAAGTCTCCGCCTGACCTCGTTTGCCTTGATACCCTGAAATTGTCGGCACCTCAAAGATCTGGGGTGTTTCCGGTTCCCGGTTCTGATCCGACCCTGCGGCTTTTGCCTTTGCAGGGACTGAACCCCATATCCGTGCCCCAGGGCCGGATCATCAAAGGATAATCTCGTGGCCAGGGAAAACAAACGCGGCAACCGCGAAGCGAAAAAGCCCAAGCAGGTCAAGGTCGCGCCCGTCGCGGCACCGCTGTTCGAAAAGGGCGCCCTGTTTGCGGCGGCAGCGCCAAAGAAGAAAAAGACTTGATCCGCCTCCTCCTCTCGGCCGCGGCACGCTTACGAAACGGGGGCGGAACAAGGGAGAGGAGAGGTGAGACTGGCCCCGGCGCCGCAGGCGGGTTTCCCGGCGCCGCAGGCGGGTCCCCCGGTTCTGCCGGCCTTTGGTCGGACACCGCGCCTGTGCGGGCAGAGCTTTTCAGCGTAGAGCGGCTGGAGCAGCACGCGGTCACGCTGGCCGCGGCACAATCGGTTGCCTCACATCGCAACAGGATGCCGCCGCTGCGCCGCAGGCTTGATGCCAATGCCAGGGTCCTGCTCGCCGCCTGGCGGGCCAGCGCCAGAGAAGTGGCTGCCGGGCATGATGTGGTTCCGGCGGCTGACTGGCTTTTGGACAATTATCATCTGGTCGAAGCGCAGATCCGCGAGATCCGCACCGATCTGCCCGATGGATATTACCGTCTTCTGCCCAAGCTGGCGGAGGGGCCGTTTGCGGGGTATCCGCGCGTCTTCGGTATCGCCTGGGCCTTTGTCGCCCATACCGACAGTCATTTCGACCCGAAGATCCTGCGCCGCTTTCTGCTGGCCTATCAGACGGTCCAGCCGCTGACGATCGGCGAGCTCTGGGCCGTGGCCATCACCCTGCGCATCGTGCTGGTCGAGAATCTGCGGCGGCTCGCCGATCAGATGACGCTGGGCCGGGCCGAGCGGGCCGAGGCCGACAGCCTTGCCGATCAGATCTGTGCCCCAGGCCAAGCCCATGCGGCGCTGCTGCCCGAGGTCGAACGGCGCGCGCGTGGCCCCCTGTCAGAGGTATTCGCGGCCCAGCTGGCCAAACGCCTGCGCGACCGCGATCCGCGCACCAATCCGGCACTTGGCTGGCTCGAGGAACGGCTGGAGGCTCAGGGGACCAGCATCGATACGGTCGTGCGCCACGCCCAGGAACGGCAGGGGGCGTCAAACGTCACGCTGCGCAATGTGGTGACCGCGATGCGCAGCATCTCGGCCACTGACTGGGCCGATCTCTTTGAAAGTGTCAGTTTGGTCGAGGCACGGCTTCGGGAACAGCCGGGCTATGGCGCGATGGATTTTTCCAGCCGCAACCTGTACCGCAGCGCCATCGAAGACCTGTCGCGCGGCAGCGCGCTCAGCGAGACTGCCGTCGTGGAACAGGCGCGGGCCCGCACAGAAGCACACCAGGCGGGAGAGGCGCAGGCCGATCCGGGCTGGTCGCTGATCGCCGCCGGACGGCAGGCTTTCGAGCGGCAGATCGGGTTTCGCCCCTCTGCCCGGCAGCGCTTTCGCCGTTGGGGGATCGCTGCGGGCTTGCGGGGCTATCTTGGCGCGATCTGCGGTCTGACGCTGGCCCTGCTGGCGTTTTGCGCGGTTTGGGTGGCGGACAGCGGCCAAGGTCTCATCTGGCTCCTCGCGATGGTGCTGCCGGTCAGCGGCGTTGCGGTGATGCTGGTGGACCGGGTGGCGGGCGCCGGCCTCGGGGCGACGTTGCTCCCAGGTCTTGATTTGCGGGGCGGAGTGCCGGAACAGCTGCGCACCGTCGTTGTTGTGCCGGTTCTGGTCACCGGCAGCAAGGATCTGGAAGACCAGATCGGGGCGCTGGAGGTGCATCACCTTTCCGGGGCAGGGGGCGATCTGACCTTCATCCTGCTGACGGATAATGTGGATGCCCCGCAGGAGGTTATGCCGGAAGATGCAGCGCTGCTGGCTCAGGCAGAGGCAGGTATCGCCGCCCTGAACCGCCGCTATCCGCCGGGGCCGGCCGGTCCGCGCTTCCTGCATCTGCACCGCCCCCGGCAGTTCAATCCCGCCGAAGGTGTCTGGATGGGGTGGGAGCGTAAGCGCGGCAAACTGCATGAGCTGAACCGCCTGTTGCGCGGTGCGACGGATACCCGCTTTCGCACAGCCGACGGCCAGGTGCCGGCCGTTCCCGCTGCGGTGCGCTATGTCATCACGCTGGACGCCGACACCCGGATGCCGCGTGACACCGCGGCGCGTCTGATCGGCAAGATTGCCCATCCGCTGAACCGACCGGTCCTTGACCCGGAGGTGCAGCGCGTGACAAGTGGCTATGGCATCCTGCAGCCGCGCGTCACCCCGGCGCTGGAGCCGGGTGCCCCGGCGACGCTTTATCACAAGGCCAGCGCCGGTCCAGGCGGGATGGATCCCTATGCATCCGCAGCCTCGGATCTGTGGCAGGATCTGTTCGGCGAGGGCGCCTTCACCGGCAAGGGCATTTATGACATCGACGCTTTTGAGGCCGCGATGCGCGGTCGGGTGCCCGAGAACTCCCTGCTGAGCCATGATCTGCTGGAGGGGATCTTTGCCCGCGCCGGTCTTGCCTCGGATGTAGAGCTGGTCGAGACATTTCCGGGTCGAACCGACATTGCAGCGCGCCGCCAGCATCGCTGGACACGGGGCGACTGGCAGCTCCTGCGCTGGCTTTTTGCGCCCGCCGTGCCGGTGCTGGGACGGGTCAGGATGGCCGACACGCTGCGTCGCTCGCTGATCGCGCCGTCGATGCTGGCGGCGCTGGTGCTGGGATGGGTGCTGCCGGGAGGGGCCGCACTGGCGGCGACGCTGCTGCTGCTCGCCGCTCTGGCAGTGCCGCTGGTGTGGCCGGCGGTTCTCGGGCTGATTCCGCACCGGGCCGGGCTGGATCTGTCGGGCCTGTTGCGCCAGGCGGCGGGCGATCTGGCGATGACGGGCCTGCGGGTCGGGCTGGCGGTGACATTCCTTGCCGATACCGCCTGGCGGATGATGGATGCGATCCTGCGCAGTCTGTGGCGGACCGGCGTTTCGCACCGCCATCTGCTGCAATGGACCACGGCGGCGCAGGCCGCGGGCGGGGCGAGACCCGGGCCGTGGCGCCTTGCAGGTTTCATGGCCGGCGGCATCGGCCTTGGCGTTGCGCTCGTGGGGGTGGCTGTGCTCATTGCGCCCGCAGCGGCGCCGCTCGCGCTGCCTTTTGCAGCATTGTGGCTTTGTGCGCCGTTGATTGCCTGGCGGATCAGCCATGCATCGGCCCGGTCGCCGCAGGAGACCCTTACCCCCGATGCGGCGCGGGATCTGCGGCTGATTGCCCGCGCCACCTGGTCCTACTTTGAGACCTTTGTGACTGCGGAGCACAGACACCTGCCGCCCGACAATTTTCAGGAAATTCCGGTGCCGCTGACAGCGGCCCGCACATCGCCCACCAATATGGGCCTCTATCTGCTGTCTTGCGTGGCGGCGCGCGATTTCGGCTGGATCGGAACAATCGAGGCCACTGCGCGGCTGGAGGCGACGCTTGCCACGATGCAGGCGCTGCCGAAGCAAAAGGGCCACTTTTACAACTGGTACCGGACCCTGGACGGCGAGGTGCTCAGCCCGGCCTATGTCTCTTCGGTGGACAGCGGCAATCTGGCGGGACATCTGATCGCCCTGGCAAATGCCTGCGACGCCTGGGCGATGGATGACGGCTTGCCGGACAGCGAAACCCAACGCGCGGGTCTCACCGACACGCTCAGCCTTGCCCGCCGGTCACTGGGGGGAGATGTTTCCGGGATCAGCGCGCTGCTCGACGATCTGGAAGCCGCGATCCTCGCCCCGGGCGAGGGCATTGCCTGGCCTGCCATCCTGCGTCTCGCCGTCAAGGCAAAGGGCGCTTTGGCGAGCGATCCGCTGGCTGACAGCCTGCGGGGATGGTTGCAGGCCCTGTGCGATCAATGCACCTGCAATGCCCATCCGCATGATCCCGAAGCATTGCCGCCGCGCCTGCACGCCCTGTCAGCAAAGGCACGGGAAATGGCGCTGGCGATGGATTTCGCCTTCCTTTTTGATCCCGATCGCAAGCTCCTGTCGATCGGCTGGTCGCGTGACGACAACGCCCTTGACGAGAGCTGCTATGATCTGCTGGCATCCGAGGCCCGGCTGGCAAGTCTTTTTGCCATCGCCAAAGGCGATGTTCCGGTGCGTCACTGGTTCCGGCTGGGCCGCTCGGCCAGGCCGGCGCGGGGCGGTTCGGTGCTGGTCTCCTGGTCGGGCTCGATGTTCGAATATCTGATGCCGGCGCTGGTGATGGAGGAGCCTGCTGGAAGCCTGCTGGATCAGACCAACCGGCAGGTGGTGTCCTGGCAGCGCGCCTATGGCCGCCAGAGCGGCATTCCCTGGGGCATATCAGAATCCGGCTTCAATGCCCGCGATCTGGATATGAATTACCAGTATTCCACCTTTGGCATCCCGGGGATGGGGCTGAAGCGCGGGCTTGCCACCGATCTGGTGGTGGCCCCCTATGCCACCGGGCTTGCAGCGATGTTCGCGCCGGTCAGGGCTCAGCAAAACTATGCCGCGCTGGAGGCGACAGGCGGTCGCGGGCGCTACGGCTTTTATGAGGCGCTGGATTTCACCCCCTCGCGGCTGCCCGAAGGCCAGGCCGTTGCGGTGGTGCGCAGCTATATGGCGCATCATCAGGGCATGACCATCGTTGCCATCGCGAATGTTCTGCATTCCGGCCGCATGAGGGCGCATTTCCATGCCGAGCCGATGATCCGCGCCACCGAGCTCCTGTTGCAGGAACGCATTCCGCGCGACATTCCGGCGGTGACCCCGCGACCCGAGGCGGTTGTTGTTCCAGACAGCACGACCGCGCTCGACATTCAGCGTATGGCGCAGATCACGGGCCCGCCGCAGGGGCCGCCGTTCAGCCATCTGCTGTCGAACGGGCAGCTTTCGGTGATGCTGACCGCAACGGGCGGCGGTTATACCCGCTGGGGCGACATCGCGCTGACGCGCTGGCAACCCGATCCGACCTGCGACAGCGATGGTCTCAGGATCTGGCTGCGGGATCTGGCGGATGGGCGCCTTTATCCGGTTGCAGGCTCAGCCGGGGCCGAAGACCGCGAAGTGCAGTACTTCGAGGATCGCGCCCTGTTTGCGCATCGTGCGGGCACGCTGACCACGACAATGGATGTCCTGGTCTCGGGCGAGGACGACACCGAGGTGCGGCGCGTTTCGATCAGCTCTTCCTCGCGGCGCCCGCGCGAGGTGGAGCTGACCTCTTACCTCCGCCTCGCGCTGACCACACCGGCGGCAGATGCGGCGCATCCGGCCTTTGCGCGGATGTTCGTCGAGACGGAATATCTGCCCGAATTCGGGGCGATCATTGCCACGCGCAGGTCGCGCACGCCTGATGAGGCACCGGTCTGGGCCGCCCATTTCCTGACGGTCGAGGGGGAGGCTGCGGCGGCAATGGAATTTGAAACCGACCGCGCCGCCTTTATCGGGCGCGACAATGACATGTCCTCGGCGCAGGCGCTGAGGCCCGGGGGCAGGCTGGTGGGCGGCACCGGCACGGTGCTTGATCCGGTCTTTGCGCTGCGCCAGCGCGTCAGGATCGCCTCCGGCGGCACGGTGCGGCTGGCATTCTGGACCGTGGCCGCGCCGGGCCGGGCCGAATTGCTGGACCTGATTGACCGCCACCATGATCGCAGCGCCTTTGACCGCGCCCGCACCCTGGCCTGGACCCAGGCCCAGGTTCAGCTGCGCCATCTCGGTGCGACCCCGCTGCAGGCGGCGGCGTTTCAGCGGCTGACTGCGCCGATCCTGTTCAGCGATCCGCGCTTTCGCGCCCGGCCCGATCTGATTGCCAGGGGGGCGGGCAAACAATCGGCGCTCTGGCCGATGGGGGTCTCGGGCGACCTGCCCATCGTGCTGCTGCGCATCGATGATGCCGATGACATGGCGCAGGTGCATGAGGTGCTGCTGGCGCAGGAATACTGGCGCGGCAAACGCCTCGCGGTGGATCTCGTAATCCTGAACGAGCATCCCTCCTCCTATGTGCAGGGGCTGCAATCGGCAATCGACGCCGCGCTGCGGGGCGCGCGCTCTGCAGGGGGCAGCGGCGGAGGGCAGACCTGTGCCTTGCGCGCTGACCTGATTTCACCCGAGGCGCGGGCGCTGCTGATTTCGGTGGCACGGGTGCTTCTGGTGGCACGGCGCGGCCCCATGGCCGAACAGATCGCCGCGATCCTGTCGGAGGATAGTGACGAAGAGGCGGCAGCCGCGCCGCGCCTGTGGCAGCGCCCTGCCACTGAGAGCCCGTCTCCGGTCGAAGAGCTGGAGTTCTTCAACGGCATTGGCGGCTTTGCGCGGCAGGGACGGGAATATGTCACGGTCCTTGACGGGGGCACCCCAACCCCCGCGCCCTGGATCAATGTCATCGCAAATGACAGCTTTGGCTTTCACGTCTCTGCCACCGGCAGCACCAGCGCCTGGGCAGAGAACAGCCGTGAGAACCGCCTGACCCCCTGGTCGAACGACGCCGTGGCAGATCCGGCGGGCGAGGCGTTCTACATCCGCGATGACGCCACCGGCGAGGTGTTCTCGCCCACCGCCGCGCCCTTGCACCAGCCAGGCCGCCATATCGCGCGTCATGGCTTTGGCTACAGCCGGTTCCGCCATGAGGCGGGCGGGATCGGCTTTGATCTGCTGCACTTCGTCCCGCTGACCGACCCGGTCCGGATCTCGCGCCTGACGTTGCGGAACCTTTCGGGGCAGCCAAGGCGGCTGACTTTAATCAGCTATGCCGAGCCGGTCATGGGCCCGTCGCGTGCGGGCGCTGCGCCGTTCCTGATCACCGGCCACGATGCAGAAACCGGCGCGCTCTTTGCCCGCAATCCGTGGAACATCGCCTTTCCGGACCGGGTCATGTTCGTCGATATGGCGGGTGCGCAATGCGGCTTCACCGCTGATCGCACCGGGTTTCTGGGTCGGGGCGGCACTTTGGCCAGCCCCCTGGCGCTGGGCCCCGGGCAAGCGCTTTCTGGCCTTAGCGGCGCGGGCCTTGATCCCTGCATGGCGCTGGAACGCCAGGTGGACCTGGCGCCCGGAGAACAGGTCGTCACGGACCACTTCCTCGGCCAGGCGGCCTCTGCCGAAGAGGCGCAAAGCCTTATCCTCCGCCTGCGCGCAAGCGATCCTGATGCCTTGCTGGCCGAGGTCGAGGCGCATTGGGAAGCGGTGCTTGGTACGGTTCAGGTCACGACACCCGACCGCGCGACCGACATCATGGTAAACGGCTGGCTGCAATACCAGACGCTGGCCTGCCGGGTGCAGGCCCGGGCCGGGTTTTATCAGGCCAGCGGGGCCTATGGCTTTCGCGATCAGTTGCAGGATGGCATGGCGCTGACTGTGCCGCAGCCCGACCGGGTGCGCGCGCATCTCTTGCGCGCAGCCGGACGGCAGTTCCCCGAGGGCGACGTGCAACACTGGTGGCTGCCGCATTCCGGGCAGGGCGTCCGCACGAGGATCTCGGATGATTGCGTCTGGCTGGCCTATGCCGTCGCCGATTATGTTTCGGTGACGGGCGATACGTCGGTGCTGGACGAGGAGGTCCCCTTTATCGGAGGGCCCGGCCTGGCACCCGGCCAGCATGATGCCTTCTTCCTGCCCGATATCTCAAGCAGCAAGGCGGCGCTCTGGCAGCATTGTGCGCTTGGGCTGGACCGGGCGATCACGCTCACAGGCGGGCTTGGCCTGCCGCTGATCGGGACGGGCGACTGGAATGATGGCATGAACCGGGTGGGCGAGGGCGGGCGGGGCGAGAGTGTCTGGCTTGGCTGGTTGCTGCTTGACACGCTGCGCCGCTTCCTTCCCCTGGCGGTGAGCCGCGATCCGGCCCGTGCCGCGCGCTGGCAGGCGCATGCCGACGGGCTGCGCATGGCACTTGAGCGCGAAGCCTGGGACGGAGACTGGTACCGCCGCGCGACCTTTGACGACGGCACATGGCTTGGCTCTGCCGCAAGCTCCGCGTGCCGGATCGATTCCATTGCGCAAAGCTGGGCGGCGCTGTCGGGGCAGGCTGACCCCGTGCGCACCGCGCAGGCCATGGCCTCGCTCGACCGGCACCTGATCCGTCCGAAACCGGGTATCGCCCTTCTGTTCACTCCGCCCTTTGACAAGGCTGATCCCGGATCTGGCCCCGATCCGGGCTATATCGCGGCCTACCCTCGCGGATTGCGCGAGAATGGCGGCCAGTACAGCCACGCGGCGATGTGGGCGGTGCTGGCGCGGACAAAGCTGAGAGATGGTGACGGGGCCGCGCGCCTTTTCGCGATGCTGAACCCGGTCAATCACGCGCTGACACCGGAAGACACGCAACGCTACAAGGTCGAACCCTATGTTGTGGCGGCCGATGTCTATTCTGTCAGCCCGCATGAGGGCAGGGGCGGCTGGACATGGTATACCGGCTCAGCGGCCTGGATGTATCGCGCGGCGGTCGAAGGCATTCTGGGCATCCGGCGCGAGGGGAGCTATCTGCGGATCGCCCCCTGTCTGCCTGCCCATTGGCCGGGCTTTGCCGCGAAGCTGCGCATCGCCGGCACCAGCCTTGATGTAAGCGTGACGCAGGGAAGCACTGAACCGGAAGGGTCGGTAACCGCGCAGGGCGGCGAGATGCGGGTCGCCCTGGACGGCGCGCAGCATCGGCTCAGGATCCACCTTCAGACCGGCGCTGCCTGAGCGGAGGCCGCCGCAATCCGGCCGCTTGCGCAAGGCGTCTCAGCCGGGCGGCTCTGCGCAAGCGTCTTCCGAGACAGTGACAGTGACCGCCATTTCGATCAGCGCGTCACTGCGGCCGGTGAAGCTGCCCGTGACAGGCACGATCTGACGCACGTCGCGGGCCACGGCCACCGGAATCAGGTTCTTCGGGCCGACGCTGCGATTGGTCGGATCAAAGGTGATCCACCCCGCGCCGGGGACATAGATCTCGGTCCAGGCATGGGTCGAGCCCGGCCCGGCCGTGCCCTGCAGTTCACTCTGAGGGTTGAACAGGTAGCCCGACACGATACGGGCGCCAAATCCCAGAACACGCACCGCTTCGGCCAGCAGGACCGCAAAATCCCGGCAGGCGCCCCAGCCACGCCGGAGCGTCTCGAGTGGCGTCTGGGTGCCTTCGGTTTCGCGGCATTGATAGGAAATCTGGTTGGCCACCCCGTTGCTGATATCCTTCAGCAGGGACAGCGTGTCGGTCGGGCGGCTGTAGACAAAGCCTTCGGCCCAGCGGAGGAGGTGACCTTCCGGATCAGCATATTGTGGCGCGGATAATGCGCCAAGATCGCTCCATTCGTCATCAGGGTAGCGGAAGGGCCAGTTTATCGCCGGAGCCGCGATGGAGAAGACGGGCCAGACCTGCGCCGTCAGCTCGATCCGCGTCCGGCTCTCGATCTCGAGATAGGCCGCAGGGTCTGCGAATGTTGCTGTGGCAACGGTATTGCCCGCCACATCATGCGCCCAGGTCATGTCCGCGTCCGGAGACACGGAAACGCTATGGGACAGCAGGCGCAGATCCCGCGATTCACGCGGGCGCAGCATCAGCCGGTGTTGCCCAAGAAAGACCTCGGTGCGGTAGCGATAGAGCGTTTTGTGAAATGTTGTGAGAATGGTCAACCGGCATCCAGTTCTGTCCTGTGGAGCAGCCCCGACGCCTGTGAGCTCCTCAGGTCTTCCGGGGTGTTGCGTGATGGAGGTTTGCGGGGTTTTTCCAGGAATGCGATCCTTTGCAGCGTTTGCAGATGCGTTCGCCGAACCCTTCGCTCGGGAACGCCGTCGCGCAACGCAGACAGAAACGCTCTTTCGGCGAATCCGCCAGGGCACGTTGCACAAGGGGCTCGTCCGGCACATCCGCGTTCATGGCTCTGTCGGCCACCCCGCACTCAGCCGCCCGCCCCCTGCCTCCCGCATCCGACCGCGCCCGGTCAGCCGCGCCTGATCTGCGGGCACGCGCCGGATCGGTTTCAGCATCCCTGCCTCCCGGGCCTTTGTCGTCCCAAAGAGACCGCAGATCCGCCCCTGTAATGTTGCGCAGGCCTTCCACCCCGCCCGGTCGTTTATACCGTTCCTTGTGACCGGCTTCGACGGCGCAGGCGACATGACGGCGGAGATCTGCTGCCACCTGGCCCCCGGGGCGGCGCCGGAGATCGGGGTTTCCCGGATCATCGCTCATTTTGCGCGACCCCTGGCGGGCGTGGCGCCAGATCGCGGTATACGGCGGCTTCCAGGTCTTTCTCTGTGACGGGACGCATCTCATCCCGACCGGAGCGGTCGCTGACCATTATATAGGTTGAGGTTCTGCGCCAGGCCTCGAAACTCAGCCCCTGCAAAAGCTCTTCCTCGATGAGGATATCATAAGGCCCGGCGGGGAGCTGGTCCACGTAGCCGGGCAAGGTGAAGGAATGGGCGAAAGACACGCGCTTCCTGGATGACCGAATGTTCATCTGTGGCCTCCGATCAGGTCTGAATGGCATGCCCGCGCGTCGCGTCAGACCCGCAGACATGCGACGGCAAGGTCTGGTCAAACATAGGACAGGCGGGCAGGGCCGGGGCTGATGGGTGTTAGCTTTCTTTAAAAATACAGCAACATGGACGCAGGCGGTCGGATTTCCTGGGGCGGGCCGCCGATCTGGCACGGACCGGGTGAAAAACAGCCCAGGGCTGCCCGAATTGATCCCCTGATGCGGCCCCGTGCCATCCGCCTGTCGTCCCGGCCAACCTGTTCAGCGCAACAGCGGGCCTTCATGATCCATATAGGCCGTATCGAAGCCCGCGAGGGATTGCAGCCGGGTCAGGTCGTTGAAGACAACCCTGCCTTTCTGGAAGGTGACCAGTCCGTCCTCCCGCAACTGCCGCAGCACCCGGTTGACATGGATGGCGCTCAGGCCAAGCGCATCGGCCAGGTGGTATTGCGTCAGCGGGCAGGAGAACCCCGTCCTGTCGCCAACCCCGACTAGGTTCAGCCGTGCCCCGAGTTCCAGCAGCAGATGCGCCATACGCTCGACCGCCGAGCGGCGCCCAAGGTTGACCAGATGCTCGACCATCATCGCCTCGTCCCGCGAGGACGCCCAGAGCACAGCGGTTGCAAGCCGGGGCGCTCTGGCAAAGGCGCCGAGAATATCCGGCGCGAAGACCTCGGATGCTTCGATATCTGTCAGCGCCTCGAGGCTGAGGTCCGAGGTGCGAAACAGAATGCTGCGCAACCCCAGAAAATCGCCGGGAATCTGGAAGTTGATAACCTGACGCCCGCCATCAGGCAGCATCTTGTAAGAACAGGCCCAGCCTTCGGCCAGGATAAAGGCGGAAGCGTTGGACTGGCCTTCATGCATCATCGTATGCCCGGCAGGAAAGGTTCTGCGCCGGTGATGAAAGCGCGCAAGCGTTTCCAGATCAGCCTCGGAGAGGGCCACAAAGGCCGAGAGTTTCCGGGTCAGGGCACTGCTTTCGACAAGCTTCAACGGCGTCTCCCGAAAAGGGGCGGAATGCAGAAATTGGATCGGTGAGGCTACTCTGGATCAGTCCGCCCTGCAGTGCTTCCTGTCAGGATACAGCAGCGCATCGGGATTCTGTCTTGTCCTGATCCCTTATACACCAAAAAGGACCACGCGTGATGCCCGTCCAGACAGATCATGCAGGCATGGCAGCGCTTTCCATCTGCGAGGCGCTTTTGCTGGCCATCAGTGACCACAGGCTTCTGCCCGAGAGCGAAATCGCCGGAATTTTGCGCGATGCGGCGGCGGCGCATGAAAATGCGGTGGGAGATGCAGCAGAGATGGAAATGCATCAGAGCGTTGCCGGCCTGATCAACGGGATCAGCGCCGGCATGAACTCGTCCGGTCTGCACCGGGGCTGAAGAGGGCGGACCTGCCAGTCCGCTGGGCTTTGCGAGGCACAGACCAGATGGCCCGCAGATGCGGCCATCCCCGGCGGTCGCCGGGTGGTGTCCCCGCCTGCACGATATCGAAGCGCGAGGAGCAAAACAGCATGTCTGCAAAAGATGTCATATTCGGCGATGAAGCCCGCAGCCGGATGATGAAAGGCATTGATATCCTTGCCGATACGGTCAGGATCACCCTTGGCCCAAAGGGGCGCAACGTCATCCTGGACCGGAGCCTTGCGCCGCCGCGCATCACCAATGACGGCGTGACTGTGGCGCAGGAAATCGAGCTTTCGGACAGGGTCGGCAATATGGGCGCGCGCCTCGTGCGGGAGGTGGCATCCCGCACTCATGACGAGGCCGGAGACGGCACGACGACCGCGACGGTGCTCGCGCAGGCCATTGTCCGTGAAGGCATGAAAGCCGTGGCCGCCGGCATGAACCCGATGGATCTGAAGCGCGGCATTGACAGGGCCGTGCGTCTCGCGGTCACAGGTCTCAGGGATATGTCGCGCCCGGTCACTGACAGTGACGAGATTGCCCGTGTCGGCGCGATCTCGGCCAATGGCGACGCGGCCATCGGCCGCCAGATCGCGGATGCGATGCAGCGGGTTGGCAAAGAGGGCGTGATCACCGTCGAAGACGCCAGAGGCAGGGAGACGACGACCGAAATGGTCGAAGGCATGCAATTCGACCGCGGCTGGCTGAGCCCCCATTTCATCACCGATCCGCAGAAGATGAGTGTCGTGCTTGAAGACGGTGTGATCCTGCTGCTCGACAGCAAATTGTCGGCGCTGAAGCCGATGCTGCCGCTGCTTGAGGAGGTGCTGGAGGCCGACAGGCCGCTTCTGCTCGTCGCCGAAGACATCAGTGGCGAGGCGCTTGCGATGCTGGTCGTCAACAGGCTTCGGGCGGGGCTGAAGGTTGTCGCGGTGAAATCTCCCGGCTTCGGCGAAAGCCGCAAGGCCATGCTGGAGGACCTCGCCATTCTCACCGGGGGCGAGGTGATCTCGGCCGATCTGGGAACGCGGCTTGAGGATGTGACCCTGGCCCGGCTGGGCAAGGCGAGGAAAATCCTCGTCAGTAAGGACACTACGACCATCATCGACGGCCTGGGGGACAAGGCGGCAATCGCCGCACGGGTCAGCCGGATCCGCGCGCAGATCGCGGAGCAGGTTTCGGATTATGACAAAGAGAAACTGCAGGAACGCCTGGCACGTCTTGCGGGCGGCATTGCTGTGATCCGTGTTGGTGGCGCCACCGAGACCGAGGTGACCGAGCGCAAGGACAGGATTGATGATGCGATCCATGCGACACGCGCGGCCGTCGAAGAGGGCGTGGTCCCCGGTGGCGGGGTGGCGCTTTTGCTTGCCGGCAAGCTGTTGGCGGATCTGAAAGGGGACAATCCCGATCAGGATGCCGGGATCAGGATCATCCGCAGGGCGCTGCAGGCCCCCTTGCGCCAGATTGCCGTGAACGCCGGAGCCGATGGGGCCGTCATCGCGGGGAAGATCTCTGAGGTCGGACGTCCCGGCTATGGCTATGATGCGCAGACCGGAACCTTTGTCGACATGTTCGAGGCGGGGATCCTGGACCCGGCCAGGGTGGTGCGTATCGCACTGGAAGATGCCGC
The DNA here is from genome assembly GCF_058313095.1 of Pseudogemmobacter sp. TB195. Taxonomy (NCBI): domain Bacteria; kingdom Pseudomonadati; phylum Pseudomonadota; class Alphaproteobacteria; order Rhodobacterales; family Paracoccaceae; genus Pseudogemmobacter; species Pseudogemmobacter sp. TB195. The sequence goes on along the minus strand of NZ_JBZEGG010000017.1, from coordinate 98,949 downwards.
ATCGGTTGCGGGCCTTCTGATCACCACAGAAGTGATGATCGCCGAGCACCGGTGAAGACGCAGGGCTGCCGGCAAGATCTTCTGCCGCGTGGCCGGCCCCGGCAGCGCTCTGGCGGTCTGAATCTGTCGAATTTCGGCAAGGACCCTGAAACCTCGCAGCCAATCCTAACATCGATCAGCCCCGGGGGGCCGGCCAGCCTGTAAAAGTGACTGACCCGGACGGAGTGGTTCAGGTCGCCACTGACCTCAGATCAATCTCTCTGGCTGCAAGACAATATCTGCCGGTGATCCGCATCCGCTCATTTTTTTCGCCCACGACGCCTGCATCCTGAAAGGACGCAAAGATGACACCTCCTGAATGGCTCAAACCCGGCATTTATGGCGCTATCCTCGGCGGTATCGCGGTGGCTGTGATCGGCTTCGGATGGGCGGGATGGTCTACCGCAGGCGGCGCCAGCCGAATGGCACAGACCGCGGCGAGCGAGCAGACCGTTGCCGCCCTTGTCCCGGTCTGTCTGGCAATGTCTGCCGCCGATCCCGAGCGTGTGACCAAGATCGCGACGATCCGCCAGGCGACAACTCCTGGCAGGCGCGATGCGCTGATTGCGACCGGCTGGGCGACGATGCCCGGACGTGAAGCGCCGGATCGCGCACTTGCGACGGCATGCCTTGCCGCGCTGGAGCTTCCCACCGCCTGATCGCGGCTCTGATCATATAAGATTTCGATCAGGCCGGCGCATTGTGCGGCCCGATTGCCTGGTCCTGCAGCGCGCCCCGGGATCATCCCGGGGCGCGCTGGCGTTTGCGCAGGGGCAGATCTTCGGCACGGAACACCATGTGCAGAGCCGCCGCGTCTCAGATCTTTGCAACGGCCAGGCGGCACTGCGCGATGATCCCGACCCATCCCCTGGCGCGCAAAGTTGCACGACCGCGCGCTGGAGGCGCGGATCCGGCGGCGACGCTTTTCGGGTGGCCCTTTGTCACTTTCCACGGGAAAAACCAGAGGCAGATGACATCGGATCCATGCCCTTTCATCTGTCCTTAAATATTCCTGGGGACGCGGCAAAGCCGCGCGGGGGCAGGGCCTCCGACTGGGCCCTTAATCCTCGCCCCGGCCGAGCCGGGCCGCGCGGCCACCCCGGCGCTTTACCAGCGAGGCCGCGCGCGAGGGAAGCTCATCCATGATACGCCGGCGCTCGGGCGCGGGGATCGAAGACCAGGCGCCGATCTCGGAAAGCGTGCGGTAGCATCCGACGCAGATCTTCGCGTCGGAATGGATCACACAGATCTTCACGCAGGGGCTCTCGATCTCGTTGCGGGCCCAGATGTCGTCCTTCACGATATGCCTTTCTGTCTTCGGCCCCGGATCTTGGGTCATGCGGTCACCGGTCCGGCGGTCATCGGACATCTGGTCATCGGCACCGCGCTCATCCATGGCGCGCGATCTGGTCCAGCCGGTCCAGCGCGCCTTGCAGAATATAGCCTGCCGCCACCGCGTCGATCACCTCTTTCCGACGTTTTCTCGACGCATCCGCCTCGAGAAGCGCCCTTTCTGCCGCAACAGTCGACAGCCGCTCATCCCACCAGGTGATCGGCAGCGGCGTCAGCTTTTCCAGATTGCGGGCGAAAGCGCGGGTCGATTGTGCCCTTGGCCCCTCGCTGCCATCCATGTTCAGCGGCAGGCCCAGCACGATCGCCTTCCCCTCGCGCGCCTTTATCAGCTCCAGCAGCCGCGCGGCATCGAGGGTGAATTTCTCGCGCCGGATCACGAGTGTCGGCGTGGCGACCGAGCGGCGCAGGTCCGAGATCGCGACGCCGATGGTTTTGGTGCCCAGATCCAGGCCGATGATCGCGCCGGAGGGCGGCAGTTCGGCCATCAGCTCCGAGATATCGTCAAGGATCATGGGGAAACCTCTTCTGCCGGGATGGCTTTGGCGGCGGCTTCGATCAGCGCACGCTCAGAGCCCTCAGTGCCCTCAGCCCCCTCCGGCCAGGCGCTGCGGGCGTGATCGAGCATGTCCCGCGCCTCGTCGACCCGGCCCAGCACCACAAGGCCGCGGATCAGCTGCGCCCATTCTGCGCCCGAGCCACCCTCGTTTTGCAGCCGCGCACTGAGGCCCGCAACCATGCCCGCCGCCATCTCGGCGATCTCGGCCTCGCTCTTGCCGGCGGCGGCCGCGATGTCTTCGGCACCTGGCCCACGCAGCGCTGTGTCCCGGGCGGCGGGTTCTGCGGCATCTGCCTCGGGCAGCTGATAATCCCAGGCCCCGGCAAACCAGGCCGCAGCCCGGATCTGATCGCGCAGGCGCGGCACCCAGAAACCATCCTGCGGCCCCTGTTCGATCAGCGGCCGCCAGAGCGCGAAGGCCCGGTCCGGCCGCCCGCCCTGGGCATAGAGCTCGCCGGCAAAGAGGAAGAGGGGGCCGGTGGCCTCGCTGACCGGCGGCAGCGCCGTCAGCACCGCGCGGTCCTCGCCCTGGGGCTGGAAGCCCTGGGCTGCGGCCAGCAAAAGATCCGCCACCCGGTCCAGCGCGGCGCGCCCGTCAAGGCCAAGGCCCCGGACCACCTCGGCCTCGGCCTCGGGCGAGACATAGCCAGAGGCCTGTTCCACCAGCAAAAGTGTCAGAAAGCTGTAATCGGTTGCACTGGCCTCAGCACCGCGCACCTCGATCAGACGCCGCTGCGCGAGGATCGCATCGGCGTAATTCCCCAGCCGCGCTTCGATGGTCGCGCGCAGCCCGAGGCCCTGGAGGTTGTCAGCCACCGCCGGATCCACCGTTTCGCGCAGCTTTTGCAGCGGCTCGACCATATCCGGCTCCGGCTCGGCCGGGATGATCGGGGGAAGATTTGCGACATAGACCGCCTGTGAGGGCCGGGTTGCCATGCGGGATTCGGCCTCGGCCAGCCGCGTCGCCATTGGCAGATCAGGCTGACCGGGCCGCCCGAGGTGCAGATAAAGAAAGACCGCCCCCGCCACTGCAAGCACGATCACCCCCGCCGCCAGCACCAGATCGCGCGACGAGCCCGCACCCGATACCGCGCGCCGGTTCAGACGGTCTGCCTCCAGCAGACGGCGCCCGATTTCAGCCTTAAGCCGCTGCGCCTCGGCCCCGGTGAGCCCCCCGCGTGCCTCTTCCTGCCCGATCCCGGCAAGCTGCTGGCGATAAAGCCTGATATCGCGTGCGAGTTCTGGTTCCGGCGGGGTGCGACGGGCAAAGACCAGGCTGAGGGTCAGGAGGATCGCAATCCCGCCCGCAAGCATCGCCGCCACCATCCAGAACCCGGTGGCATCGCCCAGTCCATCCATCATCCGCCCCATCATCCGCACATCAACCCTGTGGGTCATGTAATGGTTTTACCGGCTTTGCAAAAGCCCGCGCTGCCGGGCCAATCGACGCAGCCCGGCACGCGGCTACATGCCTGCGGTCTTGCCGGGGCCTCCACGAGGTCGCGGTGTCGCAATTTTCCCGATTGTGCCGCGTGAAGGCGGTGGCGTTTTCCAGCTGTCGGGCAGAAGATAAGAGGCCGGATTCCGGGCCTGCATTCCCCGACCGCCCTGGTCACGACTACGGGCCGGGCAGGGGCATGAGCGGAAATCGGCGGATATGAAAGCGACATGCGAAACGCGCGGCGGAGGTTCACCAGATGAGGCGTTATTCGGTCTTTGCCCTTGCCCGCGAGGCGTTGCGCTACCATTCCGGCTGGGGAAAGGCCTGGGCCTCGCCCGAACCGAAGAAGCACTATGACGCGATCATCATCGGCGCTGGCGGTCATGGTCTCGCAACGGCTTATTATCTTGGCAAAAATCATGGCATCAGGAATGTCGCGGTGATCGAGAAGGGCTGGCTCGGCGGCGGCAATACCGGCCGCAATACGACCATCATCCGCTCGAACTATCTGCAGGATCCCTCCTCGGCGATCTTCGAAAAGGCGCGCGCGCTTTATGAAAACCTGAGCCAGGATCTGAACTATAATATCATGTTCTCGCCGCGCGGTCTTTTGATGCTGGCGCAGACCCATCACGAGGTCCGGGGCTATAAGCGCACGGTTCACGCGAACCAGCTGCAGGGCGTCACCACCGAATGGCTGGAGCCCGGGCAGGTCAAAAAGGTCGTGCCGATCATCAATCTGCACGGGCCGCGCTATCCGGTTCTGGGCGGTCAGTGGCAGGCGCGGGGCGGCACAGCCCGCCATGACGCTGTGGCCTGGGGCTATGCGCGGGCCTGTTCCGACATGGGCATGGACATTATCCAGAATTGCGAAGTCACCGCCGTGCGTCAGGAAAACGGCGTGGTGACAGGGGTCGAGACCACGCGTGGCGAGATCTCCTGCAAAAAGCTCGGCATCGTCGTGGCCGGTCATTCCGGCGTGCTCGCAGAAATGGCGGGCTTCCGGCTGCCGATCGAATCGATCGCGCTTCAGGCGCTGGTCTCGGAACCGATCAAGCCGGTGCTCGATATCGTCGTGATGGCCAATACCGTCCATGGCTATATCAGCCAGTCCGACAAAGGCGAGCTGGTGATCGGCGGCGGCACTGACGGCTTTAACAACTATACCCAGCGTGGCTCCTTCCATCATGTCGAGGAAACGCTGCGCGCCCTGGTTGAGACTTTCCCGATCATCTCGCGGCTCAAGATGCTGCGCCAATGGGGCGGCATCGTCGATATGACCGGCGACCGCTCGCCGATCATCTCGAAAACCCCGCTCGGAAACTGCTTCATCAATTGCGGCTGGGGAACGGGGGGCTTCAAGGCGATCCCGGGATCCGGCTGGGCGATGGCCGAGCTGATCGCCAAAGGCGAGCCGGGCGCTCTGGCCCGGGAATTCGACATGTGGCGCTTCAAAGAGGGCCGCTTCATCGACGAATCCGTCGCCGCAGGGGTGGCCCATTGATGCGCGTCACCACGATGGCAATGATATCTCTGCCAGTTATTGCGGTGCTGACGCTGCCAGGCACCTGGATCTGGTATGAGCTGGGCAAGGAAACGCCCGGCGGGCCCATCCAGTTCGGCTGGCATTTCAGCTTCGTCGCAGAAGACGAGACCGAGGCCGATCTTATCCTCTTTTATGACCCTTCGCAGCCGGCCTATCTCTCAGGCCGGTCTGGCTCTGGCTATAGCTGGAATGCGCTGGCCTGTGTCAGAGCGGCAGAGCTTACCTGCCTTGCAACGGAGATCGAGGGGCAATTCTCTTCTCGTGCAGGGATAACCGGCAGCCTGGAGTGCTCTGACGAAACGCGCCGCAGTATCCGGTTTTCCGTGGCAGAGGGAATGCCGTTCGGCCCCCCCGTCACGGGCGACATTGCACTCGCAAAGGCAGATGGCGAACCGCAGCTCTTTGAGCTGGTCCGCACCCGTAAATTTGAAGGCGAGGCCCTCCGGCTTCTTTGTCCGGATCGTTTTCCCGGGGAGGAAACCGTGCAACTCGCAACACCGGAGCTTCGCCATGCCGCATGAACGCCTGCCGGGCCTGCGCGCCCTGGCTTCTCACTATAGTCTTCTGTCCAAAAATATCCCGGGGTTCGCCGCAGGTTGCGCCACCGGTTCCTGTAACCTGCGGCGCGGGGGGCAGCGCCCCCGGCTCGCGGCCAGCCCGAGGGCGCACCAATGCTGATCCTTGAATGTCCCTGCTGCGGCGTCAAAGCCGAGGAAACCGAACTTGCCCCCGGTGGCGAGGCGCATCTGAAACGGTTCGGCCCCGGCTCCTCTGATGCCGAATTCGAGACCTATATGTTCGCGCGCAAGAACCCCAAAGGCGTGCATTTTGAACGCTGGCGCCATGCCTATGGCTGCGGCAAATGGTTCCTTGCCGCGCGCGACACCGCGACGCTCGAGGTCTTCGGGACCTATCCGGCCCAGACCACGGAACCCCCTGCAGAACTGATAGCAAAGATCCTGGCGAAACAGCCGGGTTGGAAGGGCTGGAAATGAGCGCGAGGCTGCAAAAAGGCGGGCGCCTGATCAACCGATCGGCCCGGATGGAATTCACCTTTAACGGCAAAAAGCTGAACGGGCTTGCCGGCGACACGCTGGCCTCGGCGCTTCTGGCCAATGATCAGCTGCTGGTCGGGCGTTCGTTCAAATATCACCGCCCGCGCGGTATCATGGCCTCGGGCCCGGAAGAACCCAATGCGCTGGTGGCCCTGGGCGAGGGCGCGCGGTTTGAACCCAATCAGCGCGTCACCACGACCGAGCTCTTTGACGGGCTGACCAGCGCCAGCCAGAACCACTGGCCCTCGCTGGAATTCGACATTGGCGCGGTGAACAACAAGCTCGCGCGCTTCCTGCCGGCGGGCTTTTATTACAAGACCTTCATTCATCCGCGTTCGGCCTGGAAACATCTCTTCGAGCCGGTCATCCGCCGCTCGGCCGGTCTCGGCAAACCGCCGGAAGAGGCAGATGCCGACCGCTACGAATATACCTATGGCCATGCCGATATCCTGATTGCGGGCGGCGGTATTGCGGGCCTGCAGGCGGCGCTGGTTGCGGGGGCTTCGGGCGCGAAAGTGCTCCTCCTCGAACAGACCGCGCATTGGGGCGGCCGCGCGCCGGTCGATGGCGATATCATCGACGGCAAACCGGCCGAAGCCTGGATCGCCCAGGCGCTGCAGACCCTTGGCGCGATGGAAAATGTCAGCTTCCGCGCACGCACGATGGTCTCGGGCGTCTATGATCACGGCTATGTTCTGGCCGAGGAACGCATCGCCGATCACACCCCCGGCGACGGGCGGCCGAGGAAACGCCTCTGGCGCATCCGGGCCACCAAAGTCATTGCCGCAACCGGCGCGCTGGAACGGCCGCTGTCATTTGCCGGCAATGATATTCCCGGCGTCATGCTGGCCTCTGCCAGCCGTGATTATGCCGTGAATTTCGCGGTCTCGCCTGGCGAGCGCACGGTTGTCGTCACCAATAATGACGATGCCTACCGCACTGCGATCACGCTGAAAGAGGCGGGGCTAGAGGTCACCGTGGTCGATGCGCGCGCCTCGACCTCCGGCGAGCTGCCGTCCCGCGCCCGTGCGATGGGCATCCGGATCGAGACCGGGCGCGGCATCGTTAAGGTGAAAGGCGGCAAGCGCGTCACCGGCGTCGCCATCGGCCTCCAGGCCGGTGAGGGGGGCGCGGTGGAAGACATCGCCTGCGATGCGGTCGCCATGTCGGGCGGCTGGTCGCCGGTCGTGCATCTGTGGTCGCATTGCGGCGGCAAGCTGATCTGGGACGAGGCGCGTGCGCTGTTCCGCCCCGATGCCACCCGCCCGCCGCTGGGTGAGGACGGCACCGCCATGGTCTACCCGGCAGGCGCGGCCAATGGCGCGCTGGCGGCGGCAGAGGCGCTGAGCGATGCGGCCGCGCAGGCGGCTCTGGCGGTTGAGGCCACTGGCCATAAGACGGGCGCGGCTGCGACTGCTTCGGCGGATGTGGTCGAAGAGGGCGCGATGCTGCCGGTCTGGATCATGCCGGCCTCGGCGGGGATCGATCTGAAATCGAAAATGTGGCTCGATTTCCAGAATGACGTGAAGGTCTCTGACGTGCAGCTTGCCGCGCGCGAAGGCTATGTCTCGGTCGAACATACCAAGCGCTATACCACGCTCGGCATGGCGACGGATCAGGGAAAACTCTCGAATATCAACGGGCTCGCAGTGCTTGCTGATGCTTTGGGTGAAGAGATCCCGCGCGTCGGCACCACAACCTTCCGCCCGCCTTATGCGCCCGTCACGATCGGCGCGCTGACGGGTGAGGCACGCGGCGACATCTTCCAGCCGCTGCGCAAGACGCCAATGCATGACTGGCACCTCGCCCATGGCGCCTATATGGAGCCGGTCGGCCTCTGGCAGCGGCCCTATACCTATCCGCGTGCGGGCGAAACGCATGACCAGGCGGTCAACCGCGAGGTGCTGAACACCCGCGAAAGGCTGGGCCTGCTTGATGCCTCGACGCTGGGCAAGATTCTCGTGAAAGGGCCGGATGCGGGGAAATTCCTCGATATGCTCTACACGAATGTCATGTCTAATCTCGGGATCGGCAAATGCCGCTACGGGCTGATGTGCAACGAACAGGGCTTCCTGTCGGATGACGGTGTGGTGATCCGCATCGCCGAAGACACCTGGCTTTGCCACACCACATCCGGTGGGGCAGACCGGATCCATGGCTGGATGGAAGACTGGCTGCAATGCGAATGGTGGGACTGGCAGGTCTATACCGCCAACCTGACCGAGCAATATGGCCAGATCGCGGTTGTCGGCCCCAATGCCCGGAAACTGCTGGAAAAACTTGGCGGGATGGATGTCTCGAAAGAGGCGCTGCCCTTCATGACCTTCAGGGATGGCGAGCTTGCGGGCTTCCCGGTCCGCGTTCACCGCATCTCTTTCTCGGGCGAGCTGAGCTACGAGATCGCGGTGCCTGCGAGCCATGCGCTTGCCTTCTGGGAACTGCTTTACGACGAAGGCCAGGAGTTCGGTCTCCAGACCTATGGCACCGAAGGCCTGCACGTCCTGCGCGCCGAAAAGGGCTTTATCATGATCGGGGACGAAACCGACGGGACGGTGATCCCGCAGGATCTCAACCTCGACTGGGCGATTTCGAAGAAGAAAGAAGACTTCCTCGGCAAGCGCGGCCAGCAGCGCACCTTCCTCGCCGCAAAAGACCGCTGGAAGCTGGTGGGCTTTGAAAGCCTGGACGGATCGGTGATCCCCGATGGCGCCTATGTCATCGCGGCGGGCACCAATGAATACGGGTTCCGCAATTCCCAGGGCCGCATCACCTCGACCTATCATTCGCCGACGCTGAAAAGAGGCATCGCGATGGGGCTTCTGAAAGACGGCCCGGCACGGATGGGCGAAGTGGTCGAATTCACCGCGATGACCGGCGGTGTCTCGGTCGCGGCAAAGGTTGTTGACCCGGTTTTCTATGACAAGGAAGGGGAGAAGCAGAATGTCTGATCCGGTTTCTGCCCTGCAAGGCGCGGTCGCCCAGGGCTTTGCCCGCGTGGAAGAGATCGGCCCGCTGGGGATGATCACGCTGCGCGCCAAGCCCGGCACTGAGGGGCTGGAGGCGGCGATCAAAGCCGCAACCGGCTGCGATCTGCCCGGGGCGCGCAGGATCACCCATCAGGGCGCGAACAGCTGCGGCTGGATGAGCAATGACGAATTCCTGCTCGTCCTGCCTTACGCCGATGTGGCGAAAGCGCTTGCCGCGATTGCGGTGGCGATGGCAGGCGCGCATCATCTGGCGGTCGATGTCTCGGATGCGCGGGCGGTGTTTCGCGTGACCGGGCCGCAGGCCGATCAGGTGCTGCGCAAGCTGACCCCGGCCGATCTGGATAAGGTGGAGGCGGACGAGATCCGCCGTTCGCGCTTTGCCCAGGTGGCGGCGGCCTTCTGGCCGGTCGCAGCAGCGGGGACAGATTGTGGCTATACGCTGGTCTGCTTCCGCTCGGTCGCGGGCTATGTCATGGGTCTTCTGACCCATGCGGCGCAGGCGGGCAGCGAACTCTGACCGGCGACGCTTCCGGGCCGGGATTAATACCGCACAGATCCGTTTCTGACGGGTCTGGCTTGCAGTTATTCTGCATCGCAAAAGCGATTTGGCATTGGCCAGAGGCCCGGTCTCTGCCTTCCGGAACCGCAGTTGCATATAGCGAAGGGTCGGTTAGTCTCGCGGCAAATTGCTTTCTGATCTGGAGCTTTCGCATATGCCGAGATTAGGCTTTCTCGCTTTTTTCCTCTTCATTTTAACATCTTCTCTTGCCAGGGCTGAGATTGGTGTCTGGCGTTGCACGCTTGGACCGATCAGCGACCGGACGCCCTTTTTCTCGGGGGATCTGCTGATCGCCTATGACCCCGAAACGACACAGCTTTGGGTCAATGATGTCGGGATTGCGGGGATAGATAAGGGCTTTATCCCGGCAAAGGTTTCAATTGACGCAGGCCAGGTCGATCTGCGCTGGAAGCTCAGACTGGCAGAGCATCTGGGCGAAAGAATCGCACGCTTTGCCTATAAGGCGCAATTTGATGCGAGCGGGCGCCAGCTGACCGCAACCGGCTGGGCTGACGGCTATCGCAACCCGCCCGCTGCCACAGTTTCCGGCCCCTGCGTCAGGGCATAGGGCAAAACCGGCGCGTTTTGCGGCGCGCGATCAGGCGCCCTTGTAAGGCGTTGTTTCGCTTTGTCTTGCCCGCAGGGCTTGACCTTCGGGGCGGATGCGCCCTTATTCCAGACGTAACGCCCCATCCGAACAGGAGTGAGTCCGATGACGTTTCATCTTCCCGATCTGCCCTATAAATACAACGCCCTTGAGCCGCTTGGCATGTCGATGGAAACGCTGGAATTCCACCATGACCTGCATCACAAGGCCTATGTCGACAATGGCAACAAGCTGATTGCCGGCACCGAATGGGAGAAGAAGTCGCTCGACGAGATCGTCGTCGGCACTTACCAGGCTGGCGCTGTGGCGCAGAATGGCATTTTCAACAATGCCTCGCAGCACTGGAACCACAATCTGTTCTGGGAAATCATGGGGCCGGACCAGGTCGGGATCCCCGGCGCGCTGGAAAAAGCGCTGACCGAAAGCTTTGGCTCGGTTGCGAAATTCAAGGAAGATTTCGCCGCGGCCGGTGCTGGCCAGTTCGGTTCGGGCTGGGCCTGGCTGGTGAAAGACAAGGACGGGTCGCTCAAGGTCACCAAGACCGAGAATGGCGTGAACCCGCTGGTCTTTGGTCAGACCGCGCTTCTGGGCTGCGACGTGTGGGAGCATTCCTACTATATCGACTTCCGCAATAAGCGCCCGGCTTACCTGTCGAACTTCCTCGAAAAGCTGGTGAACTGGGAAGCCGTCGCCGCGAAACTCTGATCCGTCCCTGACGGATGACAAAAGGGGCCCCGCCGCATTGCGCTGGCGGGGCTTCTTTTTTTGGCGCGGCTTTGCCATGTGATCCTGTGCACCAGATCCTGGCTTTGCGCCGCCTGACCCGGGACAGCCCGGCGTGTCGCGGATGTTCCGGACCTGTACGGAACGCGTCTTCCCTTTCCGCCGGCCCGGGGCGAAAGTCGTCGCCGGAGAATGGCTAAGCGCAGGAGCAGCGGCATGGGGTGGAGAAAGACGGTGCCAGCGCTTTGCCTGGCGCTCAGCGCAATGCCCGGGCTGTCAAAACCGGCAGCGGCTCAGGACTGGTTCACGCGTGAGGCCTGTAGCACGGGCGAGATCCGGGTCTGGCCCGAGGTTCTGTCCGTCGCGGATGAGGCGCGCTATTCTGCCATCGCCGGGGAGGTGCCGAACAGCCTTGGCCGGTTCTGGAAGATCACCGCGCCGGGCGGCCAGATCTCCTGGCTCTGGGGCACCTATCATGTCTCTGAGCGCCGCCTGCTTGCTTTGCCACAAGAGCTGCGCGAGGTGCTTGAAGCTGCTGATGTTGTGGCGCTGGAGTTCAATCCGCAGCCCGGGACCCGCGCCGATATCCGCCGCGCCAATGACCAGGCCTGGATGTTCATTAGCCCGGGGGCAGCGCCGGATGACCGCGCGGATTTCCCGCCACAGATCCTCGACCATATCGCGCTGCGGCTTGAGACCTTTGGCTGGGATCCGGGCTATATGTCGATGATGACCGATGCCGGTCTGTTCAGCCTGTTGCTGTCAGACCCCTGTTCGGATTTCACCCCGTTCATGCCGGCCCAGGACTATTTCATTGCCCAGACCGGCTGGCTTGCGGGCGCACGGATTGCAGGGCTGCAAGAGCCATGGGAACTCGGCGCAGAGCTGACGACGCCAGAGCGCGCGGCGGCGGCGCGGGCGGCGCTGCTGCTTTACGGGCTTTATCTCGGGCCGGATTCCGCGCTTGCCGGGCTGCGGGAGACCGGCTTCGCGCTTTATCTCGAGGGGCGTATCGGGGTGATGGATGCCTGGTCGGATGGCTGGGCGGAACAGGTGCTGGGGGCTGCGCGCGGGCGTGAGGTGGTGGATCTTGCCGAGAGCTATCTGCTGGTCGAGCGCAATGCGATCTGGATGGAAAAGATCCGGAGCCTGGCAGATCAGGGCAATGCGGTGATTGCGGTCGGGGCCTCGCATCTGCCGGGGGATCTGGGGCTGGTAAGCATGATCCGCGATGCAGGCTACCAGGTGGAGCGGGTGGTTTTGCCGGGCGAGCTGCCCTGAGCCTGGTCACTCCTGGCCACTGTGGCCCGCCGGGGATGCCTCCGGCGGGGGTATTTGGATCAGGAGGAATGGCTCAGGCGGTAAGGCGGGCCTCGAGCGCGGCAGTGAGCGCCTCTGTCAGCGCCGGGACATCGGGGACGGCGCTGAACTGGGTTTTCAGCGAGGCATCGGCGAAGCCCTCGCGGATGATATGGTCGATCAGCGCGAGCAGCGGCTGCCAGTAGCCATCGGTATCGAGCAGGAAGATCGGTTTCTTATGCAGCCCGATCTGCGCCCAGGTCAGCACTTCGAAAAATTCGTCGAGGCTGCCGGCGCCGCCCGGCAGCACCACAATCGCATCCGAATTCATGAACATGACCTTTTTGCGCTCATGCATGTCTTCGGTGATCACAAAAGTGGTCAGATCGCGTTTGCCTTTTTCAAGCCCCAGCAGATGCACCGGAATCACGCCAAGCGTGGTGGCACCGGCGCCCTGGGCGGCGCGGGCGACCTCGCCCATCAGGCCGACGTCACCGGCGCCATAGACGAGGCGCCATTTTTGCGCCGCGATTTCGCGCCCGAAGCTCTGGGCGGTGGCGACATGGGCGGGATTGGATCCGGGGCGCGAGCCGCAGAAGACGCAGATTGAGGGAAGCTGCATTGGGACTCCTGAATTCGATTGCCAGCGGGGGCGATATCGGGGTTTCCTTTAGGGGAAAACCTGCCGGGATGCGATGGGAAACCTGACGAAGGGGCGTCGGGGAAACCTGTCCGGCCGGAAGGGGGCTGAGGCCGCGCGGATCGCGCGACGGTGACGGAGAGGGGAACGGATGAAGGCCTGGAGTGACTTGGGCGCGGGCGCGCGTACGGTGGTATCGGTTGCGGGTGCGGGTGCGGGTGCGGCTCTTGCTCTGGGGGTGGTGATATCGGGCTGGCGACCAGAGGCCGGTGGTGGCACGGGCGGGGGCGGGGGGACAGAGCCTGCCGGGCAGGTCGCACAGCTTCCGCAGGAAGGACAGACTGAGGACAGCGCCGCACAGGCAGGGCAGGGCGGGGCTGTTGCTGCCGCCGATGCGCCTTCCGGGGCCGCAGATATTGCGGCGCCGGTCATCACCACCTGGGCGGTGGCTCCGGGCGGTCATGCGACCATCGGCGGGCTCGGCGAGCCGGATGCGCAGGTGCTGGTTCTTATCGACGGGGCCGAGATCGGCATGACGCGGGTGACCCGTGGCGGCGAATTTGCGCTGGTGACCACGCTCGCGCCCAATCCGTCGCCCGCGATCCTCAGCCTGGTGATGGTGCTGGAGGATGGAAGGCGGATCCCGTCGGCCGAGGTGATCGCGATGGGGCCGGTGACCGGTTCGGTTGTGCCGCCTGCGGAGACTGCTGCGGCGGAGACCGCAACGGGCGCCGCAGCCACGGGGGAGCAGGCTCCCGATTTCGCACCGGTTGCGATTGCGGAAACAGGCGCAGAGGCTGCTCCCGTGGCGCTGAAGATCAGCGAGGAAGGGGTCGTGCTCCTCCAGCCCGCAAACCCGGCGAACACACATCTGGTGCCCCCGGTGCTTGTCCAGACCATCTCTTATCTGTCGCCCGGCATCGTGCAGATCGGCGGCAGTGGCGCGCCCGGGGCCTATATCCGTCTCTATCTCGATGACCAGCCGGTGGGGCCGGCAGAGGTCGGGGTCGAAGGGGCGGGCGGCTGGCAGGCAGAGATCCCGGGCATTGCGCCGGGGCTCTACACGTTGCGGGTTGATCAGCTGGATGGTGAGGGCAAGGTGACCTCGCGGGTTGAGATCCCGTTCCGCCGTGAGACACCCGAGGCGCTTGCGACGCTGGCGGGGGGCGGTGTGGATGCGGCTGGCACCGGGACGCCGCCGCCCGAAAATACGCGGCCCGAGGGGCTTTCGTCTGAAATTGCGCCGCAGCCGGCAGAGGCCCTTGCTGTTGTGGCGGCGGCGCCAGAGCCGGAGCCCGGGGCTCAGGCCGCAAGCGAAGCAGTACCCGCAGAGCTTGCCGCGCTGGCCATGGCAGAAGCCGCCTTGCCGGAAACATCGGAGCAGCCGCTCGCGACAGCGGCGCCCGCCGGTGCTGAAGCGCCCGCTCCGGCCGTGCCGGGGATCCCGGTACAGACCGCCTTGCCGGCGTCGCCCGCCATTTCGGTTACAGTGCAGCCTGGCCATACGCTCTGGGCCATCGCGCGCGAAGAATTCGGCGAGGGGGTCTTGTATGTCCAGCTTTTCGAGGCGAACCGCGACCGTATCATCGATCCGGATCTGATCTATCCCGGCCAGGTCTTTACGATTCCGGGGCGTTGACCGGCTGGTTTGCGCCAGACTGGTTGGCGGCAGTCTGATCCGCAACGAGCCGGTTCGCAGCGGGCCTGCCGCTTTGCGGCGGCCCGGCCCTGGTCATATTGCTCTGGCAGCAGGCAATCACTTCGGGATGCTCGGCACAGCAATCATTCAGCAAATGCGAAATCGCGGCGCCGACACCGGCGGGATCAACTGCGTAGAACACATTCCGCGCCACTTTGCGGGCGGTCAGCAACCCGGCCTGTTCCAGTTGCGACAGGTGAAACGACAGCCGCGAGGCCGAAAGCCCAAGCAGGCGCGCGATCTCGCCCGCAGCCAGCCCGTCCGGTCCGGCGGGAACCAGCAGGCGGATCAGGTCAAGCCGGTCGCCATGCGACAGGGCCGAGAAGGCGCGCAGGGCCTGCCCGCGCTGAAGCGGATCAAAGGGAGCGGCCATCCCGGGAGCGGCCATACCGGCTTCGCCGGAGGGTGCCGCACGCAAAGCCGCAGGTCCAGGCACCGCGGTGAGATCTGCGGGGCGTGCCAGGTCCGGCAGATCCGTGGTGCCTGGGTGATCGGGGTCTTTACTCTGATCCATGTTTCAACTATTCATGAATCCTTGAAATAACTCAAGCCACCATTGCGCCGGGCCGCAGAATTTGCGGCCGCAGCACATAAAGCCCGCAATGGCAGCTCTTCGCGAAGGCAATCCATGTCCGCTCCCGACCCAATTCCCTCCGCATCGCCCGATGCGCCGGCCTCTGGCTGGCAGACCATCCTGCGGGTTGCGCCGCATCTGTGGCCGAAAGACCAGCTCTGGGTCCGTCGCCGGGTGATGATCGCGCTGGCCTTCCTGCTGGTGTCCAAAGTGATTTCGGTGATCACACCCTGGTTTTACAAACTGGCGGTGGATGGTCTTGCCGGAGAGGGCGCAGCGGATCCGGCGCGGATCATGGCGCTTGGCGCGGTGGGGCTGGTGGTGGCTTACGGGCTGGCGCGGCTTGGCGCGGTGTTGTTCCAGGAATTGCGCGACGCGGTCTTCGTGCGGGTGGCGCAGGGGGCGCTGAGGCGGCTGGCGCTTGACACCTTCAGCCATATTCACCGGCTGTCGATGCGCTACCATATCTCGCGCCGCACCGGCGGCCTGTCGCGGATCATCGAACGCGGTGTGAAAGGCGTCGAGTTCCTGTTGCGGTTCCTCTTGTTCTCGATCGGGCCGCTGATCCTTGAACTGGTGCTGGTGACGCTGATCTTCGCTTTTGCCTTCGGGGTGAGCTATGCGGTCGTCGTCGCGGTGACGATTGCACTTTATGTCTGGTTCACCTTCGCGGTGACCGAATGGCGGGTGAAGATCCGTCAGGAGATGAATGATCAGGATACCGATGCCAATCAAAAGGCGGTGGACAGCCTGCTGAACTATGAAACCGTCAAATATTTCAACGCGGAAGCTCGCGAAGCCGAGCGCTATGATGGCGCGATGAAGCTGTACGAATCGGCGGCGGTGAAGACCGGGCTCTCGCTCTCGATCCTCAATGTCGGCCAGACGCTCCTGATCACCGCAGGGCTGATCGCGGTGATGGTGATGGCGGCTTTGGGCGTGCAGCAGGGGCAGCTGACGGTTGGCGATTTCGTCATGGTCAATGCCTATATGATCCAGATCACCCTGCCGCTCGGCTTTCTGGGCACGGTTTACCGCGAGATCCGCCAGGCGCTGGTCGATATGGGGGCGATGTTTGGCCTTCTGTCGCAGCCAGCTGAAGTGGTGGACGCCCCCGATGCAAAGCCGATCGCGGTTAACGGCTGCGAGATCACCTTCGACAATGTGTTCTTTTCCTACGATCCCTCGCGCGAGATCCTGAAAGGCGTGAGCCTGCGGGTGGCCCCGGGTGAGACCCTCGCGCTGGTCGGGCATTCTGGCTCGGGCAAGTCGACGATAGCGCGGCTCCTGTTCCGGTTTTATGACGTGACCGGAGGGGCGATCCGGATCGACGGCCAGGATATCCGCGATGTGACGCAGAGCTCGCTCCATGAGGTGATTGGCGTCGTGCCGCAGGATACGGTGCTCTTCAATGACACGATCCGCTACAATATCGGCTATGGGCGTGCCAATGCGAGCGAGGCTGATATCATCGCAGCGGCGCGGGCGGCAAAGATCCATGACTTCATCGAAAGCCTGCCCGACGGCTATGACACCACCGTCGGCGAGCGCGGGCTGAAGCTCTCGGGCGGTGAAAAGCAAAGGGTAGGCATTGCGCGTACCATCCTGAAGAACCCGCCGATCCTGATCCTGGACGAGGCCACTTCGGCGCTTGACACCCAGACCGAACGCTCGATCCAGGAGAGCCTGCATGAGATGGGCGAGGGCCGTTCGGTGATCACCATCGCACACCGGCTCTCGACCATTGCGGATGCGGATTGCATCCTGGTGATGGAGGCGGGCCGTGTGATCGAACAGGGCCGCCATGAGGCGCTTCTGGCCAAAGGTGGCCGCTATGCCGCGATGTGGGCGCAGCAGCGCGCCGAAGAAGAGGACGCGGCGGCGTGACCTTTCTCCGGGCTTTGCAGCCCGGATGCCTCCGGCGGGGATATTTAAGAGACAGATGAATAATACTGCCCCTTTTCATCTGTCTCTAAATATCCCGGGGGTGAGCGGCGAAGCCGCGAGGGGGCAGGGCCCCCTTTCCTGCCCGGTCAGGATTACCGCATCCGGATGAGGGGATTTTCCCTTTGACCCCGGCGCGTGGCGGGGTGAGACTGGCGGGAGTTCCGGATCACCCAGATGCTGCGCCGCTTTCTCTTTGTTCTCCTTCTGATATTCGGCCTCGCCGCGCCGGCTCTGGCCGAACGGCGTGTGGCGCTGGTGCTGGCCGCGCAGGATTATCGCCATCTGCGCCCGCTCTCGAACCCGGTGAATGATGCCCGTGCGATTGAGGATATGCTCAAGGGGCTCGGGTTTGAGGTCTGGACCGAGACGGACCGCGATCTGAGGCGGATGCGCCGGGCGCTGGAGGATTTTCGCGCGGATGGTGCGGGCGCCGATCTTGCGCTGGTCTTTTATGCCGGGCATGGCGTGGCGATAGACGGGGTGAATTACCTGCTGCCGGTCGATGCCGAGGCGAAAAGCGCGGCCGGGCTCGCGGCCACATCCCTGCCATTGTCCGAGGTGCAGGAGACGCTCGCGGCGATCTCGCCCAATGCAGTCTTTCTGCTCGATGCCTGTCGCGACGATCCTTTTGCCGGCAATGGCGCCTCGGATCCGGACGGGCGCGGCGCGGTGGCTCTGGCGGATGACAGCGGTAACGCGCCAAAGACCGTGCCGGGACTTGGTCGCATCGGGCGGGCCGATGGGGCGCTGATCGCTTTCGCGGCCGCACCGGGCGAGACCGCCGCTGATGGCAATGGCAAGAATTCGCCTTTCACCGAGGCGCTTTTGCGTCATTTCGGCCGCGAAGGCACCGAGCTGCGGCTTTCTCTGACCCTCGTGCAGCAAGATGTCTATGACCGCTCGCGCGGGCGCCAGATGCCCTATATCGAAAGCGGCCTGCCGCGCCTTGTCTATCTCTCGGGCGAGGGAGACCTTCCGGAACGCGAGCTTCTTCTGGTCGCGATGGAGAAATACACCCCCGACCTGCGCGGCGAGGTCGAGGCGGTGGCGGCGCAAAATGACATGCCGCTGGCGCCGCTTTACCGTGCGGTGGTGACGGGGGATCTGGAAAAGCTTTCAGCCGGGGAGCGGCGGATCAAGCTGGAAGAGGCCGCCCGGTCTTATACCGCCTTTGAATCCGATTTGCTCCGGCTGGCCTCGGATGATCCGCGGGTCTCGGAGCTCAGGGCAAAGGCCGAGGAGCAATTCGCGCTTGGGGCCTCGGAGGCTGGCCGTGTGCTGATGGCCGAAGCGGCGGCGATTGATGCGAAATCGGAAAGCTCGATCCGCGACAATCTCGTGGCACGCACCCTGTCGCAGGCGGCGACCCATGTGCTGAATGCCAATGCGGCGCGGGCCAGCCTGCGCTATGATCTGGCGATCGGCGATCTCACCCATGCGACCGAGCTTTACAACCGGGTCCGCGCCGATCTGCCCGACCGTGATGCGAAAGAGGCCTATGCGCTGGCCCTCAGCGATCTGGCCTGGCTCTATCTGGTTGCGGGCAACAGCTCGTCCGCGCTGAGCATCACGCTCAGCCAGGTGGACTATCTCGACAGCCTGACCCGCGCCGAGCCGGATGATATCGGCTGGCGCCGCCAGCTGATGTGGGCGCTGAAAGGATCGGGCGAGATCAAGGCGCAGCAGGGCTTCCTTGCCGAGGCCGATGCCGACTATGCCCGTGCCGATGACCTGACCGCCGCGCTGATAGCCGCCTGGCCCGAGGACCAGGATCTGCGTCGCGAGCGCGAGGTGATCCTGAACAGCCGTGGCTCGATCCGGCTGACATTGTCGGATTTCCAGGGCGCGCTTGCCGCGCATCAGGCGGCGCTGGAGATTGCGCTGGCGCTTTATGACCTGTCGCCGGACAGCGTGACCCATGCGCGCGATGTCTCGTTCACGCAGGAAAAGCTCGGCGATGTCTGGTCGGCGCTTGGCGATTATGAACGCGCCCGCGCGGCCTATGACATCGCGCTCGGGATCAGCCAGGACCTCGTCAACAAACATCCCGGCATCGCGGGCTACCAGCTTGATCTGGCGGTTGGTTATGAGCGGCTGGGCGAGATGCTGATGGGCGAGCAGCAATATGATTCGGCTCTGGCCGTGCTGATGGAGGCGCAAAAGATCCGCGACGAACAGCAGGCGAAGGATCCGGGCAATGTCGTGCATAAGCGCGACAGCGCCGTCACCCTGTCGCGGATCGGTGATGTGCTGCTGGCGATGGGCGATACCGGCTCTGCGCTGATGAACTGGCAGCATGCGCTCGGGCTCCGGCGTGAGCTGGTCGATCTTGACCCGCAAAACGCGATCTGGCTGCGCGATCTGTCGATTTCCTATGAGCGGATCGGCGGCCTCTATCTCGGCGAGGGCGCGCTTGACGAGGCGCTCGAGGCGGCGAATGAGGCGCTGATCCTGCGGCAGGCGGTGGTGGATATCGACCCGCAAAACCTGCCGCCGCAACGCGATCTGACGATCTCGCTGGAGCGGCTGGCACGGATTTATGGCGAGCTGGGCGATACGACCACCGCGCGCGAGTTTTACACCCGCTCGCTCGAGATCCGTCG
The DNA here is from genome assembly GCF_058313095.1 of Pseudogemmobacter sp. TB195. NCBI lineage: Bacteria > Pseudomonadati > Pseudomonadota > Alphaproteobacteria > Rhodobacterales > Paracoccaceae > Pseudogemmobacter > Pseudogemmobacter sp. TB195. The sequence goes on along the minus strand of NZ_JBZEGG010000017.1, from coordinate 79,321 downwards.
CTGGCTGGCCGCGACCGCACCCACGGTGCAGCTTTACCAGCTGGATGTCGCCTTTACCCTCGTCTCGATGGGCGAGGCGCTCTGGCGCAGTAATGAGCCGGCGGCGGCGCTGCCGCTGCTGGATGAAAGCCGCGAGATCCGCGAGGCGGTGCGGGCGGCGGCGCCCGCAGACCGGCCCGAGGATGTCGCGCTTTTGCGCGATCTGAGCATTGGCCTGAACATCCAGGTCCAGGTTCTGCTGGCTTTGCAGGACATTCCCCGCGCAATCGGTCTTGCCCGCCAGTCGGTTGAGCGGATGGACCGGGTGGCGGTGCTGCGCCCGAATGATCCCAGTTTGCTTCTGGACCGGATGTTCGCCGCCAACCGGCTGGCAGGCGCGCTGGAAGCCTCGGGGGATCTCACGGCGGCGCTTGCGGCGTATCGCGAGGCTGCGGGCTTTGCTTTCGCGGCGTCCTCGGCAGATCCCTGGAATGTGATGGCCGCCCAGGATTACGCCACGGCGCTGGAAAATGCGGGCCGGGTGCTGATGGCGCAGGAGAATTTCACCGCCGCAAAACAGGATTACGAGGCGGCGGTGGCGCTGCGGAAATGGATCGCGGGGCAAAAGCCGGCCTCTCTTGTCGATCAGCGTGCGCTGGCCTATGCGCTGCGCTTTTTGTCAGACGCGAACTACTTCCTCGCGGAGCTCGAAGCCGGGCGCGGCAATGAGGAAGAGGCGCTGGCGATCCTGCGCTGGCTTGCCGGGGTCGAACCGGAAAACCCTTATAATGTGACCGATCTGGCGCAGAGCCTGTATCGCGCGAGTTTCTACTACCGCGATGGGTCGGTCTATCTCACCGAGTCGGTGGCGCTTTTGAACGGGCTCGAAACCGCGGGGCGGCTGCCGGAGGGGCCGTTCCGCGACTGGATCAAGATCTATGGCGAGAGGCTTGCGGCCTTGCGGGCAGGGTCGGGGGCGGATGCCGCGCCGGTGCCCTGACCCGGGAGGGGAAGGCGCGGGCGGCAGAGGCCGGCCCCTGGCACAGGTCATGGGGGCGGATAGGGGCCTAAAGGGGCGCGCGGGACTTGGCAAGATTGCCGGAATCCCTGTAAGACGTGGCGGAACAAGGACTGATGGCAGGAAGGCCTGGGGCAAGTGAGCGACACCAACAGTTTCATTGACGAAGTCACCGATGAACTTCGCCGCGAAAAGCTGACACGGGCTTTCCGCCGCTGGGGCTGGGTCGGCGGCGTCCTGATCCTGGTGATCGTGGCCGGTTCGGGCTGGCAGCAATGGTCACAGGCCCGGGATGCGGCGCGGGCCGAGCTTTTTGGTGATGCGCTTCTCGAGGCACTGGATACCGGCTCGCCCGAAGCGCGGCGCGAGGCGCTGGCGGCGATTCCCGCGACCGGCTCCCAGGCGGTGATCCGCGATATGATCGAAGCCTCAGATCCGCAGGAAGACAGGCTGGCCACGCTGGCGGCGCTCGACAAGGTGATCGCCGATCAGACCCTTGACCCGGCCTGGCGTGATCTTGCGATTCTGCGGCGGGTGATTGTCGCAGGCGCGGATCAGCCCGCAGCCGAGCGTCGTGCGGCGCTTGAGGCCATTGCGGTGCCTGGCCGGCCCTACCGGTTGCTGGCGTCCGAACAGCTGGCCTGGCTGCTGATCGAAGAGGGCAATGCCACGGCGGCGATTGCGGCGCTGAACAGCCTCTCGACCGATCAGGAGGCCAGCGCGGCCTTGCGCGGCAGGGCAGAGCAGATCGTCACCGTGCTGGGTGGCAAGCCGGCCGAAGTGGTGAGCGATGTAGTACCGTCTGACGCTGCGGCAGCGTCCGGCGCAGCGCCATCGGGCAACGATTAAACGGCACAGACCACGTGCTGCGGGAGAGGCCAGAGCGCCGCCTGCAGAACAGAGAAACTGGAATGATGAGGCAGGGCGTGAGCATGAAACGGCGGATCGGCTGGCTGATGGGCGCGGTGGCGGGGCTGGCACTCCTTGGTGCCTGCGGAGAACGTGAACTGATCCTCTCCGGTGAGCGGGTCGATGTGCGCGATGTGCTGGCCGGCTCTTCGTCGCGCGATGCGGGCCCCGTGGCGCGTTCCGCCCCGATCAGCCTGCCCGCACAGCAAAACAATGCCGACTGGGCGCAGCGCGGCGGCAATGTCCGCCATGACGCCCCGCATGCGGCGCTGCGGGCCACGCCGCAACTGGCATTCGCGACCTCGATCGGTGAGGGCTCTTCGCGCCGTCACCGCATTGCAGCCGCGCCGGTTGTCGCGGGGGGGCGGGTGTTCACCATCGACGCGGCCATGGTCGCCTCGGCAGTTTCCACCAGTGGCGCGCTGTTGTGGCAGGCCGATCTGACGCCCGCAACCGACCGCGGTGGCCGTGTGTCTGGCGGCGGTCTCGCGGCAGATGGCGGACGGCTTTATGCCTCGACCGCTTATGGCGAGGTGATCGCCATGGATGCGGCCACGGGCCAGATGCTCTGGCGGCAGCGGGTGGACAGCCCGATCCAGGGCGCACCTGCGGTGGCGGATGGCGTGGTCTATGTTGCAGGGCGTGACGGTTCGGCCTGGGCGATCAATGCCGCTGACGGCAAGGTGCAATGGCAGGTGATCGGCACGCCGGGCGCTGCGGGCTATATGGGCTCGGCCGCGCCAACGGTTGCGGATCGCGCGGTGATCTTCCCGTCGGGCGCGGGTGACCTGCTGGCGGTGATGAAGATCGGCGGCGGCTCGAAAATCTGGCAGAAGTCCATTGCGGGGCGCCGCCCTGGCATCGCCTATGGCGAGGCTCAGGACGTGACCGGTGACGCGGCACTTGTGGGCGGCACGCTTTACACCGGCACCGCAGCCGGTCGCACGGTTGCGATGGATGTCAGCTCGGGCGAGCGGATCTGGGAGGCCGAAGAAGGCGCGCTCGGGCCCCTGGCGATGGGCGGCGGTTCGGTCTTTATCGTCTCAGACGAGGCGCGGCTGGCGCGGCTTGACGCCGCGACCGGGGACGTGATCTGGGCGGTGGCATTGCCCTATTTCACCGCCGAGAAAGTGAAAAAGCACAAGGCGATCACCGCCCATTACGGTCCGGTTCTGGCCGGTGGCCGGATCTGGGTGGCCTCGTCGGATGGCGTGTTGCGCGGCTTCTCGCCGGTCGATGGCGCGCTTGTCGCGACTGTCGAGATCCCCGGCGGTGCGGCCACACAGCCGGCGGTCGCGGGCGGCACGCTGTACGTGGTCTCGAACAGCGGTCAACTTCTGGCTTTCCGCTGAGGCGATTGCCGTGTAACAGGGCGAGCTTCAGGAGAACCGTGTCATGAGCTTCACCCTCGCCATTGTTGGCCGCCCGAATGTGGGCAAATCCACGCTGTTCAACCGGCTGGTGGGCCGCAAGCTTGCGCTGGTCGACGACCAGCCGGGCGTCACGCGCGATCTGCGCGAGGGCGATGCAAAGCTGTTTGATCTGCGCTTTACCGTGATCGATACGGCGGGGCTTGAGGAGGTCACCGATGACAGCCTTCAGGGCCGGATGCGCCGCCTGACCGAACGCGCGGTCGAGATGGCCGATGTCTGCCTTTTCGTGATTGACGGACGGGCAGGGGTCACGGCGACCGATGAAACCTTTGCCGAGATTCTCCGGAAGAAAAATGCCCGCGTGATCCTTGGCGTCAACAAGGCCGAGGGCAAGGCCGGCGATTCCGGCGCGCTGGAGGCCTATTCGCTGGGCCTTGGCGAGCCGGTCCGCATGTCCGCCGAACATGGCGAGGGCATGGATGATCTCTATCACATCCTGCGCCCCTTTGAGGCCGAATTCGCGGAACGCGAGGCCGAGATCACGCCGCAGACCGATCTCGACCTGCCCGAAGACAGCGAGTTCGACAGCGATGATGAGGGCGCCGATGAGAGCTGGCGCCCCTCGGCGGCGAAACCGCTGCAGATCGCGGTGATCGGGCGCCCGAATGCGGGCAAGTCGACGCTGGTGAACAAGATCCTTGGCGAGGACCGGATGCTGACCGGCCCCGAGGCCGGGATCACCCGCGATGCGATCTCGATCAAGACCGACTGGCTGGGCACGCCGATCCGGATCTGGGACACGGCCGGCATGCGCAAAAAGGCGCGGGTGGTCGAAAAGCTTGAAAAGCTCTCCGTCTCGGACGGATTGCGCGCGGTGCGGTTCGCCGAGGTCGTGGTGGTGCTCCTCGACAATGAGATCCCGTTTGAAACCCAGGACCTGCGGATTGCCGACTTTGCCGAGACTGAGGGCAGGGCGGTCGTGGTGGCGATCAATAAATGGGATCTGGAGACGGAGCGCCAGGACAAGCTGGCCGAGCTGAAAGAGATGTTCGAGCGGCTGCTGCCGCAGCTGCGCGGCGCGCCTTTGGTGACGATTTCCGGCAAGACCGGGCGCGGCATGGACCGTCTTCATGACGCGATCCTGCGCGCCCATGCGGTCTGGAACCGCAGGGTGGCGACGGCGCGGCTGAACTCCTGGCTCTCGGCCATGACCGAAGCGCATCCGCCGCCCGCGCCGGGCGGGCATCGGATCAAGATGCGCTATATCACCCAGGCCAAGACACGGCCGCCGGGCTTCGTGATCAAATGCTCGCGGCAGGATGAGGTGCCGGAAAGCTACAAACGCTATCTGATCAACGGGTTGCGGGATCACTTTGAGATGCCCGGCACGCCAATCCGCCTCTTCCTGCGCGGCCAGGGTGATCAGAACCCGTTCCGGGAGAAGAAATTCCACACGCCGTCGCGGCTGCGGAAACACCAGGGCAAACAGGTGAAGAAGTAAAAGAGGGGGGACAGCCCCCTCGCGGCAACGCCGCTCAGCTCCGGTTCTGATATTTGCCCGATGGTGGGGGCAGCCGGCGGGCGATAAGCCCTGGAAATCTCTGAAACGGGATCTGCGATCGCAGCTTGCCTTGTTGCAGCTTTCTGCGCCAGCTGATGCCCAGATTGTCGTGACAGGCAGTTAATGCGGCAGGTGCAGACATTTGCTGAAATTGACCCTGGCAGCTTTGTACTCCAGATGCGCCTCGCAAATGTCTCGTGACCCGATGGCGTTCCTGTCGCGGTCCCGGTGAGAGCCCTCTGGAGATTGTGGTGCACGGAGCCCGGGATATGCAGAAGGCAGTCTCGGGGGCTTGATCTGTCAGCTTTTGAGGTAAGCTGAGTCACTGCGAGCTGGAGGCAAGGTTCAGGGCCAGGAAGAGAAAGCGCCAGTCAGCGGAGAGATGATCGCGGGACGCGTTTGCTCCTTCTTCACATATCTCTCCCGCCTGCGGATCCGAAATGCCCTCCTGGCCGCGAAAAGGGCGCCCGGTATCGGTGCGTGTATCAGCAGGCATGGGACGCAAATTGGTGGCGGGAGACTATGTGACAAATCTCTGTGACACCCCTGACAGGTATATCGCCGCATCCGGTTGATTTCAGAAAAAAACGGAGGCTGGCCACTTCAGAGTATCAAGCCGCCGGCAAGGGGGGGGGCGGCCGGCCCCCCGGTTCTTTCTCAGGCCAGCGCCCCATCCGCCCCGATGCGGGTTTTGCCACCGAGATAGCGGTGCAGCACCTGCGGCAGTTCGACAGACCCATCTGCCTGCTGACCATTTTCCAGAACCGCGATCAGGCAGCGCCCAACGGCAAGGCCGGATCCGTTCAGCGTCGCGATGAAATCGGGCTTGCCTCCTTCGGAAGGGCGGAAGCGTGCATTCATGCGCCGCGCCTGGAACTGACCACAGGTGGAGACCGAAGAGATCTCGCGATAGCGGTTCTGCCCCGGCAGCCAGACTTCGATATCATGGGTTTTCTGCGCGCCAAAGCCCATATCCCCGGTGCATAGCACGACGGTGCGATAGGGCAGGCCCAGCTTTTGCAAAATCGCCTCAGCCTGTGCCGTCATACGCTCATGTTCCGCCAGCGCGGTTTCCGGCGTGCAAAGCGTCACCATCTCGACCTTTTCGAACTGGTGCTGGCGCAACATGCCAGTGGTGTCCTTGCCGGCCGAGCCGGCTTCCGAACGGAAGCATTGTGTATGGGCGGTCATGCGGCTCGGCAACGCGGCCTCGTCGATAATCTCGCCGGCGGCCGAGTTGGTGAGCGTGACCTCCGAGGTCGGAATCAGCCACCAGCCATTGGTGGTCTCATAGCTGTCTTCGGAGAATTTCGGCAGCTGGTTGGTGCCGAACATCGCGTCCGATTTCACCAGAACCGGGGTCCACATTTCAGTCAGCCCATGGTCGTCAACATGCGTGTCGATCATGAACTGCGCCAGCGCCCGGTGCAGGCGGATGACTGCGCCTTTCAGCACCACAAAGCGCGCGCCGGAGAGCTTGGCGGCGGTGGCGAAATCCATGCCCGGTTTCACGCCGGCGATCTCGAAATGTTCGACCGGAGTGAAATCGAAGGTTTTCGGCGTGCCCCAGCGACGGATCTCGACATTGTCAGTCTCGTCGGCGCCGTCGGGCACTTCGGCGAGCGGCAGGTTCGGGATCGTGGCCAACCGGTCGCGCAGCGCTTTGTCTTCGGCCTCCGCTTCCGAGGTCAGGAGGGCAATCTCGGCCTTTTTCTCGGCCACCAAAGCGCGCAGCCGTTCGAATTCGGCATCATCGCCACGCGCTTTCGCCGCGCCTACCTCTTTCGAGGCCCGGTTCTGGTCTGCCTGAGCGGTCTCAGCCGCGAGGATCTTCGCGCGGCGGGCCTCATCCAGCGCCAGCAATGCAGGCGAAAGAGCGGCCAACCCGCGACGGGAGAGCGCCGCATCAAAAGCGGCAGGGTTTTCGCGGATCATGCGGATATCATGCATGGAACTGGCCTCGCTGGCTTGCAGGAATTGCGGTGCTGTTTATGGCAGATGCCTGCGGGCGGGGAAAGAGGGCGACGAGCGCGCCCCTGGCTGCGGGCGGATGCCTCCGGCGGGGATATTTAGAGACAGATGAAATCCGCGCTGGTTATTCATCTGTCCATAAATATCCCGGGGGGTGAGCGGCTTTGCCGCGAGGGGGCGAGCAGCCCCCTTCTGCTGCCAGACAGGGCTGCCATCACGCCTGTGCCTGTCATGGTGCGGTTCCTCTGGCGCAAGCGGCAAAAACCGCTTACATGGGCCGGTGATCGGGGAGGCGGGGCGCGCGCCGGATGGTGCGACCTGCCTTCTCACTGCCAACCGACAGATGCCGGAGACATAGCCACAATGTTCGTGACCCCCGCTTTCGCCCAGGCCGCCGCGCCCGGAGCAGGTTCCGCCCTCGCTTCCTTTGTTCCGCTGATCCTTATCTTCGGCATCATGTATTTCCTGATGATCCGCCCGCAGCAAAAGAAGATGAAAGAGCATCGCGCCATGGTCGAAGCGCTGCGCCGGGGCGACCAGGTGGTCACCCAGGGCGGGATCGTTGGCAAGGTGGTCAAAGTGCAGGAAGACGGCATGGTCGAGGTCGAGATCGCTGAAGGCGTCAAGGTCAAAGTGGTCCGTCAGACCATCACCCAGGTGCTGAACCGCACCGAAGCCGCGGCGTCCTGAGACCCCGCGTAACCCCGGGCTTTCCCCGGGGCCGCACCTGATGCCGGTCCGCCTCCCGGTCCGGTATATGATATGTGATTTCTGAGGCTGACATGACGCCGACCGAGACCTGGAAAAGAGTTCTGATCCTGCTGGTATGTGCCTGGGGGATCATCGCTGCGCTGCCCAATGCGTTTTACGACCGTGTGGAGCGGCATAATGATGCGGCTGCCGATATCGCGAAGGCCGATGGTGTGGCCACAGTGGAAGAGGCGGCGGATCTGGCGCTCTGGCCGAACTGGGCCCCTTCGGCGCTGATGCCGCTGGGGCTTGATCTCAGGGGCGGCGCGCATCTTCTGGCGCAGGTCCAGGTCGAGGATGTCTACAAGGCGCGGATCGACGGGCTCTGGCCCGAAGCGCGCGATGCGCTGCGCGATGTGCGCGATGATGTCGGGGCAGTACGCCGCGCGCCCTCGCCGGAAGACACGCTGCGCATTACCATCTCGCGCCCCGAGAACATGGCCAAAGCCATGGCCGCGCTGCAAAAGCTCGCCTCGCCGGTGATGACGCTGACCGGCTCGCAGGCCTCGGATATCACCATCACCTCGCAGGGCGCGGATATCGTGATCCAGTTGACCGCGAGCGAAAAGACCGCGACCGATGACCGCACGATGCAGCAAAGCCTCGAAATCATCCGCAACCGCGTCGACCAGGCCGGGACCCGCGAGCCGACCATTCTGCGCCAGGGCTCTGACCGGATCCTGATCCAGGTGCCGGGCATCGGCTCGGCCGCCGAGCTGAAATCGCTGATCGGAACCACCGCGAAACTGACCTTCAACGCCGTGGTTGGCAGCACCTCGGATGCCGGTGCCAATCCGGGGCCGCGCAATATGCTCTTGCCGTCGAAAGACCAGCCCGGCCTTTACTATATCGTCGAGGAAACGCCGGTCGTCTCGGGCGAGAACCTTGTCGACAGCCGCCCGGCCCAGGATGAGATGCAGCGCCCGGCGGTGAGCTTTCGCTTTGACACGGCAGGCGGGCGCCGCTTTGGCGATTACACCGCCAATAATATCGGCAAACCCTTTGCCATCGTGCTCGACAATCAGGTGATTTCGGCGCCGACGATCCAGTCCCATATCTCGGGTGGGGCAGGGATCATCACCGGCCGTTTCTCGGTCGAGGAAACCACGGAACTTGCGGTTCTTCTGCGCGCCGGTGCCCTGCCGGCCAAGATGGATTTTCTGGAAGAACGCACCATCGGGCCGGAGCTTGGCGCCGATTCCATCGAGGCCGGCAAGACGGCCGCGATCATCGGCCTGGCGGCGGTGCTGATCTATGTGGTTGCCTCTTACGGGCTGTTCGGCTGGTTCGCCAATGTGGCGCTGGTGCTGAACGTGATCATTCTTGTGGCGCTTTTGTCGGCGATCGGGGCGACACTGACATTGCCCGGGATCGCGGGCATCGTGTTGACCATGGGCATGGCCATTGACCAGAACGTGCTGATCTTCGAGAGGATCCGCGACGAGTTGCGCGACGGTGCCAACCCGCAGCGCGCCTGTCAGGTCGGGTTTGAACGCGCCTTCTCGGCCATTATGGATGCAAACGTGACCGCATTGATGACCGGTTTCATCATGTTCTGGATCGGCTCGGGCCCGGTCAGGGGCTTTGCGGTGACCTTCACCCTGGGCGTGATCACTTCGATGTTCACCGCGGTCTATGTGACGCGGCTGGTGGTCGAGCTTTACATCAACAACAAACGCCCGAAAACGCTCGTGGTTTAAGGGGAGGATACGGTTATGGCATGGCGTCTTAAACTCGTCCCCGCAAAGACGAATTTCGACTTCTTCAAACATCAGTGGTTCACCTTCTCGCTTTCGATCGGGATGATTGTCGCCTCGCTTGTCTGTGTGGCGGTGATGGGGCTGAATTTCGGGGTCGATTTCAAAGGGGGCACCACCATCCGCACCGAATCGACCGCAGCGGTCGAAGTGGCGGAATATCGCGAAGCGCTGGCCGCGCTTCAGCTGGGGGATGTCTCGATATCGGAAGTGAAGGACCCGTCCTTCCGCGATGATCAGCATGTCGCGCAGATCCGTATCGGCGCGCGTGAAGGCGAAGAGGCGGTGACGCCCGAGGTGATCCAGGAGATCGAAGAGGCCCTGAAGGCCGTCGATCCGGCGATCACTTTCCCTTCGGTGGAATCGGTCGGGCCGAAAGTCTCGGGCGAGCTGATCTGGAAAGCGGTTGCCGCGATCCTTGCGGGCTCGGCCGCGATCCTTGTCTATATCTGGATGCGGTTCGAATGGCAGATGGCGGTCGGGCTGGTGGCGGCGCTGTTGCATGACGTGATCGTGACGGTGGGGATCTTCTCGCTGTTCCAGATCCGGTTCGACCTTTCCATCGTGGCGGCGTTGCTGACGATCCTTGGCTATTCGGTCAATGATACCGTGGTGATCTTTGACCGGCTGCGCGAGAATCTTGCGAAATACAAGGCGATGCCGCTGCGTGAGATGATGAACCTCACCACCAATGAGACGCTGTCCCGGACCGTGATGACGGCGACCTCGACGCTGCTGGTGCTGATCGTGTTGCTGATCTGGGGCGGCGATGTGATCCGGGGCTTTGTCTTCGCGATGACGCTGGGTGTGGTTCTCGGAACCTGGTCGACGCTCTATATGGCAAAGAATATCGTGCTTTATCTGGGTGTTGATCGTGGTGACAAACCGAAAGCCCCGAAGAAATCGAGCGAATTCGCCGATGTCGATGCGTAAGTCAGCATTGCGGATGGGTCGGGCATGCGCCTGACCGAAATCAGCTATGCCGAGGCCCGGCCGATTGACGGCTATGGGCCCGGCTTTTTCCGGGTGAATGATCATGTGCTGCGCGGGCCGTCGCTGATCACGCCCTGGGATGCCGGCCCATGGGGCGGGCTTGAGGATCTGGCGAGCCTGCTGGACCTGACCGGGCGGATTGATGTGCTGCTTCTGGGCATGGGCGCCGAGATCGCCTGGCCGCCGCGCGCCCTGCGCGAGACGCTGGAAGCCGCCGGGATCGGCGTCGAGCCGATGTCTTCGCCTGCCGCCTGCCGCACCTATAACCTTCTGCTCTCCGAAGGCCGCAGAATTTCGGCAGCGCTTCTGCCCCTCGGCTGAGGCAGCCCGGAATTTTGGAAAATTCCGGCCCAATTCCTTCACAGGAATTGGCGCGGCGCACGAAACGGGCTAGGGCAGTGCGATGGAACTCAGGGTCGAAAATCTCGCGGTCGCCCGTGGCGGTCTGGTGGTGCTGGAGGGGATCAGTTTCACCCTGCGCCCTGGCCATGCCCTTGCGCTGCGCGGCCCCAATGGCATCGGCAAGACCACTTTGCTGCGTACCATCGCCGGGCTGCAACCCTCTGTTTCCGGCGCGATCAGTGCCGCCACGGATGACCTCGCCTATGCCAGCCATGCCGACGGGCTGAAATCCGCGCTGACGGTGGACGCGAATATCTCCTTCTGGGCTTCGGTCTTTGGCACGGGTCAGCCGGCAGCAGGAGCCGCGCTGGAGCAGCTTCAGCTGACCGCCTTGCGCCACCGCGCCGCCGGGCAACTGTCCGCCGGGCAGAAACGCCGCCTCGGCCTCGCGCGGCTTCTGGTCACCGGCCGGCCGGTCTGGCTGCTGGATGAGCCGACCGTCTCGCTTGATCGGGCTGCCGTTCTGCTTTTCGCAGCTGTCCTGCGCGCCCATCTCAAAGAGGGCGGCGCGGCGCTGATCGCCACTCATATCGATCTCGGACTTGATGAGGCGGGGGTGCTGGATCTCACCCCCTTCCGGCCAAAGCACCAGCGCGCCGTCGCGGGTGGCTTCGACGACGCGTTCGGCGAGACCATCGGAGTAACAGGATGATCGCGCTCCTGGCCCGCGACCTCTCGCTTGCCTTCCGCGCCGGGGGGGGCTTTGGCCTTGGTCTCGCCTTCTTCCTGCTTGTTGTGGTGCTGCTGCCTTTGGGTGTCGGGCCGGACAGCGCCATTCTTGCCACGATCGCGCCCGGCGTCCTTTGGGTGGGGGCGCTTCTCGCCTCGCTCCTCAGCCTCGACCGTATTTTCGCGCTGGATCATGAGGATGGCAGCCTTGACCTTCTGGCCACGGCGCCCTTGCCGCTTGAAGGGGTTGTGGCGATCAAGGCGCTGGCGCATTGGCTGGTCACGGGGCTTGCGCTGACGCTGGCCTCGCCGCTGCTCGCGGTTTTGCTGAACCTGCCTGCCGCAGGATACCCCTGGCTGCTGCTCTCGCTGGCGGTCGGCACACCGGCGCTTTCGGTGATCGGGGCCTTTGGGGCCAGTCTGACCATCGGCCTCAGGCGCGGCGGGCTTTTGCTCTCTCTGCTCGTGCTGCCGCTTTACGTCCCTACGCTGGTCTTCGGGGCCGAGGTCGTGCGGCGCGGCGCGACCGGTCTGGCGCTGGCGACACCGCTTGCGCTCCTTGCCGCAATCACGGCCGGCTCGCTGGCGCTGCTGCCCTTCGCCGCAGCCGCCGCAATTCGGGTTAACTTGCGCTAAATCAGTCTATAACAGAGTCTCGCGCGCTACAAAGCACGGGTGAGGCAGAACAGACGGGCCGATATGTCGATTTGGGAATTCGCAAATCCGAGAAATTTCATGCGGCTTTCCGGGCGGATCCTGCCCTGGATCGCAGCACTTGCGGGCCTGTCTCTGGGGATCGGTCTGACCTGGGGTTTTTTCTTTACTCCTGACGACTACAAACAGGGCTCGACGGTCAAGATCCTCTTCATCCATGTGCCAGCGGCGATGATGGCGATCAATGCCTGGATCATGATGCTGGTCACCTCGCTGATCTGGGTGATCCGGCGCCACCATGTCTCGGCGCTGGCGGCGCGGGCGGCGGCCCCGGCGGGGCTTGTTTTCACGCTGATCGCCCTTGTCACCGGCGCGCTCTGGGGCCAGCCGATGTGGAACACCTGGTGGGAATGGGATCCGCGCCTGACCTCATTCCTGATCCTCTTCCTGTTTTACCTTGGCTATATCGCGCTCTGGTCGGCGATCGAAGATCCTGAAACCGCCGCTGATCTGACCGGCATTCTTTGCGTCGTTGGTTCGGTCTTTGCGGTGATGTCGCGCTACGCGGTCAAGTTCTGGAACCAGGGGTTGCATCAGGATTCGACCATCCTGAAAGTCGGCGAGAAAGACCCGCTGGATGTGGCCTATTACGTGCCCCTGGTGATCTGCCTCGTAGGATTCGTGTTGTTTTTCATACTGATCGTCCTCTTGCGGACCCGGATGCTGATCCGGGCGCGGCGGCTGATCGCGCTTGAGGCAAGGGAGAGGCTTGGATGATGCCGGATCTTGGAGACTACGCGGCAACGGTGCTGGGCGCCTGGGGGGCGACGCTTCTGGCCCTGGCCGGGCTGCTTGCGCTGACGCTTGTGCAATCCCGGCGGGTGGCGCGGGCACTGGCCGGGGCAGAAACACGGCTCGCGCAGGCAAAAGCTGCGGAGGCCAAAGCATGAAGGCGCTTTATCTGGTGCCGCCCCTGGCCTTTGCCTGTCTCGCCGCTGTCTTCTGGTTCGGGATGCAGCGCGACGGGCAGGGCGAGATCCCCTCGACCTTTATCGGGCGCGCGGCGCCGGTTCTGCCCGAGACATCCTTGCCCGGAACACCACTTCTGACGGCGGATGACCTCCGGAGGGGCGAGGTGACGGTGGTGAATTTCTGGGCCTCCTGGTGCCCGCCCTGCCGGGCCGAACATCCGGTTCTGAAGGCGATGGCGGCGGATGGGATCCGGGTCGCCGGCGTGAATATCATGGATAAAGAAGCCGATGCGGCCGGCTATCTTGAGAAAGACGGCAATCCGTTCTTTGCCATTGCCACCGATCCTGGTGGGCGCAACCGGGTGGAATGGGGCGTGTCCGCGCCGCCCGAGACCTTCATCATTGATGGAGATGGCACGGTTCTGTTCAAATTTACCGGTCCGCTGGTCGGCACCGATTACGAATCGCGCTTTGTCCCCGCCCTTGCTGCGGCGTTGAAATGAAGACTTTTATCTTTGCCTCAGCGTTTCTGACCTGCGGGGCGATGGCACAGGCAGAGACGATCCGGCCAGATACCAGCTTTTTCACCGGGGTCTATGAGCGGGTCGGGCGCAGTGGTGCCGAGGCTCCGGCGCTGATCGACGATCTCGTCCGGATCGCGCCGGTGAAGGGGACCTGGGCGCTTGATGTCGTCCCCTGTGCGACCGGGGCGGGCCATGATGCGCCGATACGCCTGAGCCCGTCGGACTATAATGAAGTGCCCAATTTGGTGGTGGGGAAAGCCGGTTCCTTCGGCCTCTGGTGTCAGTATTTCACCGATCACAGCAATTACCCGATCCTCACCTGCCAGTCCGAGACAGGCGCGCGGTTCACGCTCTGGCCGATTACGGATGAGCGTGTGACCGCCTGCAAGACAGCGGCGGGACAATCGCTGCCCTGAGACTAGGCGACGCGCAGGCGAGGCCACCCTGATGCGGGGCACCATGAGGCGAGCTAACGTGACGCAGGCGTGACGCAGGACAGGCCGCGTGAGAACCAGACCGGGCAGACGCTCAGTTCAGCAAAGACAGCGTCAGCATCCCGAACGGCATCAGCAGTTCGGCAAAGGGCAGCGCGGGCAGGGAGAGCCGCCTGCACGCCACGCATCGCGATGCGGGCGCATTCAGCCGGGCGGTTTTTGTAAGAAATGCGGCGCTTTCGGCCCGCCATATCTCGGATTGCGAGGGCAAGGGCGGGAACAGGGCGCGGGCCGGGATCCTGCGGTCACGCATGTCGAGGCGGGTGGAATGGCGAATGGAAAAGCCCTTCTGGCTGAACCTTTCCAGATTGCGCGATTCGGGTAAAAAGGAACTTAACCGGAACATATGGGCCGGATCGCTCCGGCCCATTTGCGATGCCGCTTTGTCATGCGCCCCTATCTGGCGCCCCGATCAGACACCCCGATCAGGCACCGGCAAGATTTCGCAGCACGTAATGCAGCACGCCGCCGTTTTCGACATATTCGACCTCAATTTCGGTATCGATGCGGCAGCGGATCTCGACGGTCCGCTCGCTTCCATCTGCTCTGCGGATCGTCATGGGGACCAGGCTCAGGGGTTTCAGCACGCCGGCTAGACCATGGATCGAGATTTCCTCGTCCCCCTTCAGGTTCAACGTTTTGCGGGTGTCTCCGCCGGTGAATTCAAAGGGGATGACCCCCATACCGACGAGGTTGGAGCGGTGGATGCGCTCGAAGCTTTCCGCGACGACCGCCTTGACCCCCAGCAGCGCCGTGCCCTTGGCCGCCCAGTCGCGCGACGACCCCGCGCCATATTCCACGCCGCCAAAGATCACCAGCGGCCTGCCCTGCGCCTGCCAGGCCATCGAGGCGTCAAAGATCGAGGTCTGCGCCCCGTCCGGCCCCAGTGTATAGCCGCCCTCGACGCCGCCATGCTCGTTGGACAGCATCTCGTTTTTGATGCGGATATTGGCGAAAGTGCCGCGCATCATCACTTCATGGTTGCCGCGACGCGAGCCATAGGAGTTGAAATCGCGTGGCGCCACCTGGCGTTCCAGCAGGTATTTTCCCGCCGGAGTCGTCGGTTTGAACGAGCCCGCCGGTGAAATATGGTCGGTTGTGATCATATCGCCGAGGATCGCCAGCACCCGCGCGCCCTCGATATCCGAAATCACGCCGGGGTCGCGCCCCATGCCCTGGAAATAGGGCGGGTTCTGAATATAGGTCGATCCGGGCGGCCAGTCATAGGTCTCGGCCCCGGTGACCTCCACCGCCTGCCAGCGGGTATCCCCTTTGAAAACATCGGCATATTTGGCCTGGAAAACCTCGCGCGTGACGACTTTGTCGACGATCTCACTGATTTCTTTCTGCGTGGGCCAGATGTCTTTCAGGAAGATGTTCTCGCCCCCGGGCGTCTGTCCGATCGGGTCGCGGGTCAGGTTGACGTTCAGATCGCCGGCAATCGCATAGGCGACCACCAGCGGTGGCGAGGCGAGGAAATTTGCCCGCACATCAGGGCTGATGCGGCCCTCAAAATTGCGGTTTCCCGACAGCACGGCCGTCGCCACCAGGTCGTTGTCACTGATCGCTTTCGAGATCGCCGGATCGCCCAAGGGCCCGGAATTCCCGATACAGGTGGTGCAGCCATAACCCACGAGGTTGAAGCCGAGCGCATCGAGATCGTCCTGCAACCCTGCGGCCTCAAGATATTCCCCCACCACCTGCGATCCGGGCGCGAGCGAGGTCTTGACCCAGGGTTTGCGGGTCAGCCCCAAAGCGCGGGCCTTGCGCGCTACCAGCCCCGCGCCGATCATCACATAGGGGTTCGAGGTATTGGTGCAGGAGGTGATCGCCGCAATCACCACCGAGCCATCGGTAAGGGTGTAATCCTTGCCCTCGACCGGCACGACCTTGCGCACGTCTTTCGGCGGAGCGGTTACGGCGCCGCCCTCATCACCCATATCCAGCGCATCCGGGCTGACATCAATGCCGCGGTAATCGGCCACGACCTTGTAGAAGCTGCGGGCCGATTCGGTCAGCGGCAGGTAATCCTGCGGCCGTTTCGGCCCCGAGATCGCCGGGACAATGCTGCCCATGTCGAGTTCCAGCGTGCTGGTATAGATCGGATCGTAATCGCGCCCGCGCCAGAAGCCGTTTGCTTTGGCATAGGCCTCGACCAGCGCGATGCGGGCCTCGTCGCGGCCGGTATTCCTCAGATAGCGCAGCGTTTCGTCATCAATGGGGAAGAAACCGCAGGTGGCGCCGTATTCTGGGGCCATATTCGCGATGGTGGCGCGGTCGGCAAGCGGCAGGTGATCTAGTCCTTCGCCGTAAAACTCGACGAATTTGTTCACCACGCCGTGTTTCCTCAGCATCGCCACGACCTTCAGCACCAGATCGGTCGCGGTGGTGCCTTCGACCATTT
Source organism: Pseudogemmobacter sp. TB195 (assembly GCF_058313095.1). NCBI lineage: Bacteria > Pseudomonadati > Pseudomonadota > Alphaproteobacteria > Rhodobacterales > Paracoccaceae > Pseudogemmobacter > Pseudogemmobacter sp. TB195. The sequence goes on along the minus strand of NZ_JBZEGG010000017.1, from coordinate 62,892 downwards.
TCCCGGTCAGTCTGAAGCCAACCACTTCCGGGATCAGCATCGACACCGGCTGGCCCAGCATCGCGGCTTCGGCCTCGATCCCGCCGACGCCCCAGCCCAGAACGGCGAGGCCATTGACCATGGTGGTGTGGCTGTCGGTTCCGACCAGCGTGTCCGGGTAGGCCACCAGCTCGCCATTCTGGTCTGTGTCGGTCCAGATCGTCTGGGCCAGATATTCCAGATTGACCTGGTGACAGATGCCGGTGCCGGGCGGCACGACGCGGAAATTGTTGAACGCCTTCTGCCCCCATTTGAGGAAGGTATAGCGTTCCATATTGCGTTCATATTCCAGGTCGACATTCATCTGGAACGCGCGGGGATTGCCGAATTCGTCGATCATCACCGAATGGTCGATCACCAGATCAACGGGGTTCAGCGGGTTGATCTTTTGCGCGTCACCGCCCAGCCCGATGATCCCATCCCGCATCGCGGCCAGATCCACCACCGCCGGCACACCGGTGAAATCCTGCATCAGCACGCGGGCCGGGCGATAGGCGATCTCGATCGGATTGCGCCCGCCCTGGGCGCCCCAGGTCGAAAACGCGCGGATATCGTCGCTGGTGACGGTCTTGCCATCCTCAAAGCGCAGCATGTTCTCAAGCACCACTTTCAGCGACGCGGGCAGGCGCGAGAAATCCCCAAGCCCGGCCTCTTCCGCCGCCGGGATCGAGTAATAGCTGACGGTCTGGCCGCCCGCGCTCAGGGTTTTACGGGTTTTCTGGCTGTCATGTCCGACGGTGACGGTCATGTCTTCGCTCCTTGAAAAACTGGCGTGGCATCTTGCGGCTGCGGCGGGCGAGGCGGTGCCCGGGAATCTCAGAAGTTATGTATGCAGTCGTATACCGAATTTCCAGACCCCGGAGGCCGTGGTGGCGGACGCGGCGGCAAAGGGGCGAGAACGCCGGCGAAACTACACTGCGATTGCAGCATGGAGAGGGCGGCGAGGAAAGGGGGAAAGCGGTCCGGGGCGCGGAAGATTGCAGGCAATCGCAAAACCTTGATTGGCAGGCAGGGGGTCGGTTTCCTATACAGGGTTGAGTACAGGGACGGGCGGTGTCCGGGCAATGCTCCGATATCCGCTGACGCCAGCCGGGAAAGACATGAGATGCGACATTTGCTCAGCGCCGCCTGCGGCCTGGTTCTGACCTGCGCGCTTGCAGGTCCGGGCACCGCCGAAGACCTGGCAGAGAAGGCGGCGCCTCTGGCCGCCGGCGCCGGCCCGGTGGTGGTCGAGCTCTTTACCTCGCAAGGCTGTGTCTCCTGCCCGCCGGCGGATGAGTTTTTCGCAAGCCTCACCAAAGACAAGCGGGTGATCGCGCTCTCGCTGCATGTCGATTACTGGGATTACATCGGCTGGGAAGACAGTTTCGGCTCGGCGGCGTTCACCGAGCGCCAAAAGGAATATGCAAGGACCATCGGATCGCGCACGATCTATACGCCGCAATTCATCATCGGCGGTGTCGAGCGGATCGAGGGCTTTGACCCGGAAGCGACGCTGAAGGCTCTGGCCGATCACGTTGCCGCCAAAAGCCCGGTGACGCTGATGGTCACGCGTGACGGCGACAATCTGGTGATCCGCGCCAAAGCCGACCCGCCGCTGGAGGCCCCCGCCAGGGTCGGGCTTGCGCGCTACATGCCCGAGGCCACGGTTGATATCGAGCGCGGCGAAAACGCCGGCAAGATCGTGACCTACCGCAATATCGTGACCGAATGGGAGAGCCTTGGCGACTGGGCCGGGCAGGAGCCGCTGGAGGTCAGCATCCCGATCACCGGCGGCAATCCTGCGGTGGTGTTCATCCAGGATGTCAGCGGCAAAGGGGCGAAAGCGGCAGGGCCGGGGCGGATCTTTGCGGCTGCGGTGACCCCCTGAGACAGAACGGGCTCACGCTGTGTCTGCCGCTTGCCGCCAGACCACAGGACAGGTGTTTCCCGGCAGTCGTGTTTCCAGGCGAAGCCGTAAACATCCTGCAGGCTTTGCCATTGTCAGAAATCAGCTGAAACGGGTCGTCCCGCAGGTGATCGTCGCTTTGCAATCCGGCACGGTTTCGCCAGCCATCTCACCGCAGCAGGCGGCAGAGGGGCCACCTCATTCCGGTGCAGAAGTTTTTCACCAGGACCCAAAAGCGGCAGGAAAGAAGCACAGGCAGAAGCAGGCCCCGGGTCAGGTTTCGGCATCCGGCGAAGGCAGTCTGGCGCCGCCGTGTTTCCAGCGTTTATGGATCCAGAACCACTGGCCGGGATAGCGGCGCACCAGCGCCTCGAGGCTGTCATTGAGTGCCTGGGTCATGGTGACCGGGTCACTATGCGGGATCGGATCCTCCACGATGACCTGGAAGGACAGCCCGTCCTGCTGGCGCACCGCATAGACCGGCACGCAAAGCGCATCATATTTCAGCGCGAGTTCTGCTGCTGAAAGCGCGGTCTGCGCCTCATGGCCGAAGAAACCCAGAAGCGGCGCGCGGGTCATATGCTGGTCGATCAGCATCCCGAGCATGCCGCCCTGGCGCAGGAATTTCACCATCTGCCCCAGACCCTCGCGCCCGCGTGGGAAAAGCGGTGTGCCGATGGTGGAAATCGCCCTGAGGTAATGTTCGTTGAAATAGCGGTTCGACATATTCATGTAGAGCGCGCCGACCGGAAATCCGCGTGCGATCAGGGCGGCGCGGGTGGCATCATAATTGCCGAAATGCGCGGTGACGAGGATCACGGGGCGGTTCGCGCGGCGGGCTTCCTCCAGCGCGGTGACGCCTGCGCCGGTCAGCGGCAACCCGGCGGCGCGGGCGATGAACTCCTCGCCTGAATAGATCTCGATCAGGGTGCGGCCGACATTGTCGGGCACGTCGCGGACGATCTTCTCGACCTCGGCCTTTGGCAGATCCGGCATGACGAGGGCCAGATTGCTGCGGATCCGGCGGCGGTAGCCGGCCAGCGGTGCGATCACGCCCGAGACGATCTTGCCGCAAAGGGGCACCCTGATGCGGTAGGGCAGCCGCTTCAGGGCCCAGATCAGCGCCCGGAACAGCCGGTCCTGCAGCCAGTGGCGTGGATTTGCCTCTTGTTTCTCGCTCATTATGCAGCCCGTTTGCAATCCTGGATCAGCGCTTGTGCAGCCGCGTTTCCCGGTGCCAGACATAGAGACCGGCCCCCACGATCACAAGCGCGCCGGTCACCGTCCAGAAATCGGGATATTCCGAGAAGAAAAGCGCGCCCCAGAGCGTGGCGAAAACCACACCGATGTAAGTGAAGGGCGCCACGGTTCCAGCCTCGGCAATCGAGAGGGAGCGGATCATCAGCACCTGGCCCAGCGTGCCGATACAGCCGACAAAGACGAAAAGTGGCAGATCGGCAGCCGCGACCGGCACCCAGTTTGTGGGAAGAAAGAGGGTGAAGGCCAGCGTCCCGAAGATCCCGCCCCAGAGCATTGCCGTCCAGACCGGCTCATATTGGCCGATACGTCGGGTCAGGAGCGAATTGGCTGCGAAAGAGACGGCTGCGGCAAGTGGCATCAGCGCCCACCAGGTGAACACGCCGCCGCCGGGGCGCACGATGATCACCGCACCGACCAGCGCCACACAGATCGCAAGGATCCGCCTCGGCCCGAGCCTCTCTCCCAGAAACAGCGCGGCCCCGAGCGTGACAAGAACCGGGCTCGTGTCGGTGAGCGCGGTCGCTTCGGCGAGGCCGATGAAATTCAGCGAGGTGAAGAACAGCGCGGCCGTGGTAACCTGGAAAACAGCACGCAGCACATGAAGGCCGGGGTAGGAGGTGCGAGCCATGGCCAGCGTCCGCCCCCTCAGGATCAGCACCACGATCAGCACCTGACCGAGAAAACGTGCCCAGATCACCTGCGGCGCGGGATAGCGCTGCAACAGGCCCTTGGCGCTCGCATCGAGCAGGGTGAAAGCGAGGATTGCGAGGATCATCAGAAGGATGCCTCGCGCGGGGTTCTGCGCAGTTTGCATGATGCCAGCGACGCTACCTGGGTGCCGGGAAAGAGACAAGAGAGGATGGCTGGTCTGGAGCCAATGTGGATGGCTGGAATGCGGCTGGTTCAGACCAGGACCGTGACGGCCTGCCCATGCGAGCAGGGTGGGGGTGAGGAAAAAGTTTGTTTCCGCAAGTCAGCGTCAGGGGCCGGACAGTTCAGCGACACTGGTGACTGGATTGCGACGTGCGGGTCGCCTTTGGCACGGGCCGGCAGATTTTGCCCTTTTGCCTTCTGAAATCAAAGATCGGACCGGGAAGGCGAGGCGGGGGAGCAGAAAATTCCCGATGGGCCTGCGCCATCTGCACAGGGTCAGGCCGGAGATGCAGAAAATGGGGCATGGGCTGCGCTGATTTCCAGGTAACCGGGGCGGTACAATTGAGGCACCTCCGCCCGGCCGGGAGGCGTGCGCAGACCGCAGTCGCTGTCGGCCAGAAGACCCGCATGCGAATGCCCAAGGCGTGTGATGGGCACCGGAGATCGGCTGTATCTGCGCAATAAGAGGCAAGGCTGAGTGAGGTGCAGGAGGCTTGCGACGCGGCCATGCCAGCGCTGCCGGCGTGGAGAAACGCAAAGCCGGGGTCATCCGTCACGGCGGCAATGGGTCGGGGAACAGGCGAATGGGGTGAGATGTGATCCGGCGCCTCCAACAGAGGCTCTTTGCGGAAAGCATCGGGCTGTTACCGATGGGGTTTGCGCCCGGGGCCCGGCCTGCCATGCCAGTGGCTGCGCCGGACGATCTGGTTAAGGCCGCGTGAGAGCCGGACGCTCTCACGCGGCGCTGGCCGTTTTGCAGCCGCTATGCGGGTGCAAAACGGCCGTCCGGTCGTTCCGCGCCGCGAAGGGGACGTGCCCGCAGCGGAGCCCCCGGATCTTTTGTGGCGGAGATTTCTGGCCGGGGATGCGGCCAGAGAGGCCTTAGGCCAGAGACGGGCTTTGCCAGAAAGGCGCTTTGGGCGCTGGTGGGTCATTCTTCCTCTTCCGGCAGCAACATGACCAGCTCGCCCTGGGCCTCCAGGCTGCGCGCGGCGGCGACGATTGCGCTCATCGCGGTCTCGCCGTCCCTGTCCTTGATCTTCGGCGCCTGTTCGACCTCGTCACGGATGTTTTGCGCCATGCGCTGCGAGATACAGGCGAGGATGAATTCGCCGGCGGCCTCCAGCGGTGGTTTGCCTTTGCTATAAGCGATGGCGGTGACCAGCGTAGCCTGATCGACCAGCCGCACGACTTTCGGAATGTCGCGGCCAGTGACGCGGCCGGGGAAATGCGCGAAGGTGAAGATGGCGCGGCGCACCTCTTCGGCAAAACCGGCATCCGCGTCTTCCAGACCTTTCAGCACATCTTCGCGCACCTGGGCGGGCGAGACATTGAGGATCGCCCCCACCCGTTCAACCGGGCCACGGTCAAAGGCCTTTTGCGGCTGCGCGTCGATCTGGCCGAGAATGGCTATGCCGATCCGGCGCACGGTATCGGGGTCGGTATTGGCGGTTTGCGAGACGGCAAAGGCAATGCGGCGCGCGCGTTCGCCGGGGAGTTTGCCCAGAAATTCTGCCGCCTTTTGCACCGGCATTTTCGACAGGATCACGGCTGCGACCTCGATCGCTTCATTTTCGAGCACCGGAACCAGCCGCTCGGGGGGCAGCGCACCCAGCCGTTCCCAGGGATCACCGCGCGCGCCCACCCCCACTTTGCGGCGCAGCCGGCTCGCGGTGGATTGCGAAATATGGCCATCCATCGCGTTCAGCGCCCCTTCCAGCCCGCCGGGAAAGGCGAGGCCGACCGAATCCAGCTCGGTCATGAATTCCGAGATGACCTGGTCCAGCGTTTCGCGGTCGACCAGCCGCATCTGGCCCATCTGTTCGGCCAATGCGGTCTGAAGATGGTCCGGCAGCTGCGCAATCGGCAGCTCGGCCCCCTGCGCCAGCATATAGCGCACCACCACGGCGGCCTTTTCGCGCGCGCTGAGCATCCGGCGCACCCCGTTTCCCTGCGCGCTGTAGTGACCACCCGCACCCGGACTCTGGGCCGGAGTTATCCGTGCCAGCTGAACCCCATGGGACATCTCCTGCCTCTCAACCTGATCTCTGGCCGATCCTCGCAAAGTGCGGTTAACCGGAGATTGCCAGCCGAGGGTGTTTTCACAAGAAATGCGGCCTGAACTGCCGGGCCGCATAAAAACTGCCCGCGACAGCCCTGCCGCGGGCAATTTCAGCGGGGCTTTGCGCCCGTCAGCTTGCGGGCTGGATCACGCAAGAGGCACTTGCCTCATCCCAGACCGCGCCGGGCCTACAAAGGGACGCCGTTGTGTCTTTCGGTTTCATACAATCGCGCGCCGAGGCGAGGCCCGGCATCAGCATCAGGGGAAGCAGGGCGATCAGTGCGGCCCCGCGCAGAGGTCTCGTCATCTTAAATCCTCCTGTGTTCCGCCGCCGGAGGGACGACGCCCGCAGGATGCCATGAAAAACCCCCCGCCCGCAGGGAAATTGCGGACGGGGGGCATGATCGGCCTCAGAATCGCGACAGCTGCGCCGTGTCAGGGCTTATTCGCCGAAAACGCGGGCAAAAATCGTATCGACATGTTTGGTATGGTAGCCAAGGTCGAATTTCTCCTCGATCTCGGCGGGGGAGAGCGCTTTGGTCACTTCCGCATCGCCGAGCAGTTCGGTTTTGAAATCCGCGCCCTGTTCCCAGACCTTCATCGCGTTGCGCTGCACCAGACGGTAGCTGTCTTCGCGCGACACACCGGCCTGGGTCAGGGCAAGCAAAACGCGCTGCGACATCACAAGCCCTTTGAACTTGTTCATGTTTTTCAGCATGTTTTCCGGGTAGATCACCAGTTTTTCGATCACACCCGCCAGCCGGTTCAGCGCGAAATCCAGCGTCACGGTGCTGTCAGGGCCAATCGCGCGTTCGACCGAAGAATGCGAAATGTCGCGCTCATGCCAGAGCGCCACGTTTTCCATCGCCGGGATCACCGACATCCGCACGAGGCGCGCGAGGCCGGTCAGGTTTTCGGTCAGGACCGGGTTCCTCTTATGCGGCATCGCCGAGGAGCCCTTTTGCCCGGGCGAGAAAAACTCTTCCGCCTCAAGCACTTCGGTCCGCTGCATATGGCGGATCTCGATCGCGATGTTTTCAATCGACGAGGCGATCACGCCCAGCACCGCGAAATACATCGCATGGCGGTCGCGCGGGATCACCTGCGTCGAGACCGGCTCCGGCTCCAGCCCAAGCTTCTCGCAGACATATTCCTCGACGCGCGGGTCGATATTGGCGAATGTGCCGACTGCACCCGAAATCGCACCGGTGCGGATCTCGTCTTTCGCGGCTTTCAGACGCGCCAGGTTGCGGTCCATCTCGGCGTAAAACCGCGCGAACGTCAGGCCCATCGTGGTCGGCTCGGCATGGATGCCATGGCTGCGGCCGATGCGGACCGTGTCCTTGTGTTCAAAGGCACGGGTTTTCAGCGCGGCCAGAACCCGTTCGACGCCCGCGATCAGGATGTCAGAGGCGCGCACCAGCTGGATGTTCAGCGTGGTGTCGAGCACATCGGATGAGGTCATGCCCTGATGGACAAAGCGCGCCTCATCGGCGCCGATGATCTCGGCCAGATGGGTGAGGAAGGCGATCACGTCATGTTTGGTGACGGCTTCGATCTCGTCGATCCGGGCCACGTCAAAGGCCACATCCTTTGCCTTCCAGACGGCGCCCGCATTCTCGCGCGGGATCACGCCGAGATCGGCCTGGGCGTCGCAGGCATGGGCCTCGATCTCGTACCAGATGCGGAATTTGGTCTCGGGCGACCAGATGGCGACCATTTCGGGGCGGGAATAACGCGGGATCATCACGGACCTCTGACTGGCGGCTTGACTGGCCTTCCCTTAAAGAGCGGTCGGGGCAGGTGCAAGCAATCGCAGGAACAGATGCGCAGAAATGGCGCATAGAAATGGCAGGTCGAAATGGCAGGACGGATGTGGAAAGCCGGGGCGCTGGTGTTGAGCCTTGCGGCCGGTATGGCGCATGCGGCGGCGGACTGGGCCACAGTGCCGGATGACCGGGTCGAGACGGTGCTGGCCGCGCGGACCATTGGTTTTGCGGATGGCGTGACCTGGGGGTTCTTTGCCGATGGCCGTGTCCTCTCGGGGGATACATGGGGGCGGTGGAGTCTCGGCGACGAGACAGTCTGCCTGTTATGGCCCGGGGCCGAGGCCATTTGCTACCGGCTTGACGAAAAGGGCATCGACCTGCGGTTTACCCCGGTTTCTGGCGGTGCGGCGCGGGTGGGGCGCTATATCGATCTCTGACGCGCCCTCGCGGCGGGCAGCGTTCGTGGTGTGATTGTCGCAGCACTGGCGCTGATTAACGTGGTGGCTTTCAGCGATTCCTTAACCTTCGCGCTCCAGTCTCCGGGGAAATACCCCATGGCGACAGAAGGAGCCTGAGATGAGACTGCTGCTGCGACCGGAGGATCGGAGCGACCGACAAGACCGTAAAACCTCTCCGCGCGGCCAGGTCTTTGCTTCGGGGGGCATTCATCGCGCCATGTCGCAACTGGCGCCGGGGCGGGGTGGATCCCCCCTGGCCGACGCCGGCCCGAAGACACTGCTCGAGGCAGATCTGCCGCAGATGCCCGCGACGCCCTGGCGGGTGCCCGGCTTCGCCCGGCCCGCACGGCTGAGCCGCAGTGACTGGCTGATCCGGGCGTTTGCGTTGCTCGCGCGATCCGGGCATCCTGCGCTGAACTTACCGGTTCTCTGTGATTTTCCGGGCGCATCGCGGGCCGGGTTTTACGGGTTCTTCCCCGATCTGGCGGCCTATCGCTTTGAGGTGATTGCCCTGTGGGAGCGGACCTCGCAACAGCCGGTTCTGTCTCTCCCCCCGGCTGAGACGGGCGCGCCCCGGCTGGCTTTGGCGCGCCTGCTGGAACTGGCGGATGAGGCCATGGCCCCCCCCTCCGCCGGAACCAAAGACGGTGACCCCGATACACCTTGTGCCGTATTGATCGAACGCGCGATTCGCGACTGGGCGCGGTGTGATGTCATGGTGGCGGCGGCGCTTGCGCGCGTTGATGGCTGGCGGCTCGCGCAGGTGCAGGATCTGCTGGTCAGGGCAGGCCTGTCACAGCGCCGCGCGGCAGAACGGGCGGCGGTTTTCTACGCGGCCCGGCTTGGCTTTGACCGGCTGCGCGACAGCACCGATATCCTCGCGGCGGCGCCGATGCGGGCGCTGGCACTGGCCATTCTCGGCGGTCGCGACATGGGCGGGGTGATGCCGATATGCGAAACGCCCCCGGTGTGGCATTCGGAGATGGTGGCCGGGTAGTGTGCGCAAACTGATCCGGGTGTTGCTCGCTTTCGGACGGTAAGCCGGTCCGGCACGAACTGCCTGTAAGACCCGGAACAATGCCATGATTGTGCCAGTTTCAGGTCTTTTTCCAGGCGCATTCCTGCCGCCTGACTGATTTTTTCCGGATCTTGCCGCCTGACATTCCTGGCAGGAGGGGCCCTGGGCAGGGAACCGTCCGGGGCAATAAGTGATGCAAGGGCCGGGGCCGCTGGTGCGGTTTCGCGAGTTATGTGAGCGACGGATTTAAAGATGATGAAAAGTGACAGTGATGAGTCTCGTCCGGCAATCTGGGCCGAGGGCAGTCAGAAGCCCCCGTTTGAGCCGCGCGCTTTTGCCCGTGTCGCGCTGAAGATCGGGCGCGAAACCGTGTCCGGCATCCTTGCGCGCTGTGGCAGCAATGCCAAAGACATCGGCGGCGATCTGCGCGCCGGAAGACTGCGCATCCCTGAGGAGCGGCTCGGCCATACCGGGCGCTTTCTGCCTTCGGCATCCAGCACTGGGCGCGCGGTTCTGGGCGGGGCCGGAATTTTGCGCCGTGCGTCAGAGCTTACCCGGCCCAATGCTAATGTCAGCGTGCCGAAAGATATCGACGCCGCGTATCGCGATCTGTTTCGGGGGCGAGTCGCACCCGCCAGCGCCGCGCCATCGGCGCAGAACACAGCGCTCAGCGCAGGTCAGGCCGCCTCCACGGCCGGTCAGCCCGATCCTGCCGGGGGGCTGACCGACCCGTATGAGCTCGCCGCGATCCGGGATAAGCTGCGTAATCCGCAGCAAGGGGCGGAGGAGACCGCAAGAAAACCGGGCGGCAGTGACGAGGCTTTGGCACAGCCACATCGGGCAATGGCCAGGAGCCTCACTCTGACCCAAAGGCTGCGCCATGCGGCCGGGGAAGGGGCTGCGCGTATTCTTGGTTACTGGATGATCGCTTTTGCGATTCCCTATGGTGCGATCCGTGCCGGGCTTGCCCATTTCAGGGGCGAAGACCTGCGCGAGACACGCGGCAGCGGCGAATAATCCGCAGACTTTGCGGGCGGGGCGAGGGGCCCGTCCGCCGACACCGGAGCTTCAGGTGCCGGGCCCGCGTGTTTCTTGCCATTTCAAGAGGCAGATCCGGGCCTGAGCCTGACGCTGGTCAATGCACCGCCGCCAGCAAGGCCGCATGTTCATCGGCCGTCACCGTATCTGACCGGACCAGCCAGGTGTGAATCGCGAAGACCACCGCCCTGGTGACCGGCAGCCGGATCAGCGCCTGTTTCTCGCAGCGGATATAGCGATGCTCTTGTGGCCGCGGTCGCGGCTGGCTTTCGGGGCGCGGCTGATGCAGCTCCGGATCGTCATAGGTCAGGTAATTCATCCGCCAGAGCGGCTGCTCCGGCCGGATCGCATCAAAGAGCCGCTGCACCCCACGGGCAAGGCGCTCATCATAGGGCTCGACCGGCTCATGGATGCGCAAAAGAGAACGGCCGATCTTTTGCGAGAGCGTCCAGCCCGCCGGGAAACACAAAAGCGCGCCGGTCAGGCGATGGCTGTCCTCGCCGGTCTCTAAGATGCAGAGATCCTCCTGCACCAGCCGCCCGAGCGTCAGCAGCGGCTGCTCAGGATCGGGGCGGATCGTGCCGCCATCGGGGCGTGTGATCACGGCACCGTCCTGCGCAAAGCGGTAGCCGGGATCACGGCCAAGCCGCGCCAGCACCATGTCATAAAGCTCGCGCGCGGCTGGTTCTGCCTCGGGCAAAAGCGCGTGGACACGGTCGGGGATATCAGAGATCAGCGCGTCGCGTCGCGCCATCTGGCCGGCGAAAGCCTCGTCGCGGGCGATCCAGCTGTCATCGGTGAGGGGCTGGATGCCGGGCAGGCGGCTGCTGCGCGGATCCATCCAGGGCAAAAAGGGCAGGCGGGTCTGCAGGATGGCGGGATCGGCTGTCACTGGCGCGTCGGTCTCAAAGGGGCATCGCCGGAGACCCTAATCCGGCTGGCCGCGCCAGGGCAAGGCCAGAGCAAAGTCAGAGCCGGACCAGCAACCGGCATGGCCCCCGGCCAAAGAAAAAGGCCGCCCCCCGAAGGAGCGGCCCGTTTTAACCACTGACCGGAAGATCAGAGCTCGTCCAGAGCTTCGACCGCCTTTTGCAGGTCGTCTTTCGAGACGTCCTTCTCGGTCACTTTCGCGAGGCCGACGATGTGATCGACAACCTTGTCTTCGAAGATCGGCGCGCGCAGCTGCTGCTGGATCTGCGGGTTCTTCTGCACGAATTCGAAATAGGCGCGCTCCTGGCCCGGATACTGACGGGCGGTCTGGATCACGGCCTGGGTCATTTCGGCATCGGACACGGTGACCTCAGCCTTGCGGCCGATTTCGGCGAGCAGCAGACCCAGACGCACGCGGCGCTCGGCGAGCTTCTTATGCTCGTCGGTCGCTTCGATATTGCCGTGGTTATGGCCATGCTCTTCCGGGTGCTCTTCATGCCAGAGCTGATGCGCGATCTGGCTGGCTTCCGCCTCGACCAGTTTCGACGGCAGCTCGAACGACACGAGACCATCCAGCTGGTCCAGCAGCGCACGTTTCAGAACGGCGCGCGAGGCACCTTTATATTCGGCTTCGAGGCGCTCACCGATCTGGGTTTTCAGACCTGCAAGATCTTCAGCGCCGAATTTCTTCGCCAGCTCATCATCGATCTCGGCGGCTTTCGGCGCCTTGACCTCATGCACGGTGCATTTGAAGAGGGCTTCTTTGCCTGCGAGATGGGCTGCGCCATATTCGGCCGGGAAGGTCACTTTGACCTCAACCTCGTCACCGGCTTTGGCACCGGTCAGCTGATCCTCGAAACCGGGGATGAAGCTGTTCGAGCCCAGAACCAGCGGATAGCCTTCGCCCTTGCCGCCTTCGAACGCTTCGCCATCGACGAAACCCTCAAAATCGATCACGACCTGGTCGCCCTCTTTGGCTTTCGAGCCTTTCTTGCGGGCTTCGAAATCTTTCGCATTGTCGGCGAGGTTCTTCAGCGCTTCGTCCACATCGGATTCGGCGGCCTTCACGACCAGCTTTTCCAGTGCGACTTTCGCGGTGTCGAGTTCCGGGATCTCCGGCAGGGTCTCATAGGCGACCTCTACCACGACGTCCTTATCGGGGGACCAGCTTTCGCCATCCGCCATCTTGACTTCGGGCTGCAGCGCGGGGCGGTCGCCGGTTGCCTCGAAATGGTCCTTCATGGCACCATCGACAGCATCCTGCATGGCTTCGCCCATCAGGCGGTCGCCAAATTGCTTGCGCAGAATCGCCAGCGGCACTTTGCCCTTGCGGAAGCCTTTGATTTCAATGTCGGGCTGCGCTTCGAGCAGCTTTTCCTGCACTTTCGCATCCAGCTCTGCTGCGGTCACCGTGATGGTATAGCCGCGCTTCAGGCCGTCTTTCAGGGTCTCGGTGACCTGCATCTGTTTACCTTCCCAATCCTCAAATGGTGCGGGTGGAGGGACTTGAACCCCCACGCCGTAAGGCGCCGGAACCTAAATCCGGTGCGTCTGCCAATTCCGCCACACCCGCATCGCTCATGTTCTTCCAGGATAACGAAACGGGGACCAGACCCTGATGTGACAGGCCGGCCCCCGCATATGCCCGGAAAATCCGCGCCCTTCTAGCAAAGGCCCGATTGGGATGCGAGCGGAAAATCATCGCGACAAGACTGCGGGAAAACGGACATTCCGGCCACAAAACCGGTGCATCGGCGGGCAAAAGCCTGGAAATAAGCGCAGCCCTGACCAATTCCTGCCATAGTTCGGCGCGAAACTGGGTCACATAGCGCGAAGATCAGGGATTGAGACCATGATGATCGAAAGCCTTCTCAGCGTCGAAACCGACCTTCCGGCTGTCGAAGTCACCGCGGCGTCCGGTCTTACGGTTGGAACCACCGTTCTCACTCTTGACGGCGATCTGCCTGTCCAGTTTCTTGCGCCGGGCGACCGTGTCGTCACCAGATCGGGCGTAAGGGTTCTGAAATCAATCAAAGTTTCGGTGATGCGCGATGCCGGTATGATCCGCGTCAGCGCCTCGGCGCTTGGTCATGACCGCCCGGAAGCTGATTGCTTCCTTGCGCCGGGCCAGAAGATCATATTGCGCGACTGGCGCGCCCGGGCTCTCTATGGTCAGGACGTTGCCATGATCGAGGCGCAGCGTCTGTGTGACGGCGATTACATCCGCTCTGAGACCGTGTCGGAAATCCGCCTTTTCACGCTGACCTTTGATGACGATGAAGTCATCTATGCAAATGGCATGGAACTGCTTTGCACCGGCGCCAAAATAACCGCCTGATCTCTCCTCCTGGTTCGTAAGCGCGGGTGTGCGACCGGTCGCGCTTTGCCATGTTACCCTGACACAAACAGGCCCGCCGGAGGCGTCCCGAAGGCAGCCAGAGGCTCCCTCCACCGCTCTGTCGCGCGGAGAACCTTTGGCAGCGCCTCGGGCAGATCTTCCGCGATCAGCCCCGGGCCGAAGCTGCGCGCTGCTTCGACATGTAGCCAAGGGCCGAGACAGGCGGCCTCAAAAGGCCTGATCCCGCGCGCCAGAAGTCCGGTGATGATCCCGGCCAACACATCCCCCGATCCCGCTGTCGCGAGCCAGGGCGCCTCCCGCCCATAGGCGGCGGAATTGATGTCTGCACCGCCATCCGGTGCGGCGATCACGGTGTCGTGACCCTTCAGCAAGACGATACAACCCGACTGCCGTGCCGCCGCGCGCGCCGCGTCAATCCGGGAGAAAACCGGCCCCGCGCCGGGCGGCGTCGCCAGTTGCGCCGCGATTTCGGGGAAAAGGCGGCTGAATTCGCCGCCATGCGGTGTCAGGACCGTCTTTTCATGCAGGCGCGCAAAGAGATCCGGATCGGCGGCCAGCAGCGACAGCGCATCCGCGTCCAGCACCGCCGGCCTCCCGGCGTCCAGCACCGCCCGCACCAGATCGGCCTCTCGCGGACCTGTCCCAAGCGCTGGCCCGATGCAAAGCGCGTTGATCCGCTTGTCCTCCAGCAAGGCGGTCAGCACTGCCGCATCCCTGACAGGTGACAGCATGATCGCATCAAGTCGCGCCGCATTTTCGGCCATTGCCTCCGGAGGGCTTGCCAAAGTCACCAGCCCTGCACCGATCCGAAGGGCGCTGCGGGCCGAGAGCCGCGCGGCGCCACTGCGCCCGGCGGCCCCGCCTGCGACCAGCGCATGGCCATGGCTGAATTTATGGCCGCCGGTATCATACCAGCCCTTGTCGAGCCTGCTTTTCTTTCCTGAAAATCCCGGACGCAGTTCACGACCATCTACGATCCAGGTCACGTCCGTAAGATCAAGGCGGGGCCGGGGGCGTTCGCGATTTATACGGCGAAAAAGCCTGGAAGGCGCCTCCGGATCCAGCCCGATATCGGAGCAAAGCAGCCTGCCGCAATGGGATGGGCCCTCGGCGAGAAAATGGCCGCATTTGAAAAAGCCGAAGGTGACGGTCAGATCGACCTCATACAGACTGCCGAAGGCCTTGCCACTGTCAGCGCAAAGCCCTGAGGGAAGATCGACCGCGACCGAGAGCCCCTCTGCAAGCGCCACCGCCTCGCCAAGCTTTTCCAGCGCCGCGAGCATCGGCCCCTGAGCCGGGCGCGAGACGCCGGTCCCCAGCAGGGCATCCACCACCAGATCGGGCCGGATATCCCAGGGATCGCAGGCGGCAGGGTCCTGGACCGGGCCGAGTTGCAGCCAGAGATCGTGGTTGGTGCGCGCATCCGCTGGCATCCGCGCCGGATCGCCGGTCAGATAAACATCAACCTTCCAGCCCTGATCATGCAGCAGGCGCGCGATGACAAACCCGTCGCCGCCATTATTGCCCGGGCCGCAGAAGATCATGGCGCGTCCAGGCAAGGTTTGATCCGGGGCCCGGGCGGCGAGAACCGCGTCAACCACTGCCTGACCGGCGCGCTCCATCAGTTCCAGCCCGGTGACCGCACCCGAGGCAATGGCGTCATTTTCAACCGCCCGCATCTGCGCCGAGGTCAGAACTATGCTCATTTTTTGCCTGTTTGCTGCATGGGCGTTCCAATGTCGCCTGTTTTTGTGACTGTGTGATTAAATATTGTGCATGTCGCGCGAATTTCCGCCCGGCTTGAACGCTTGCCGGGCCATCGCGATTGCCCGTCTGATGTGGAAATGGTCGATGGTCAGAGACAGGAACGGAGGAGTCGGCGGATGAAGAAGGTTGAGGCGATCATCAAGCCCTTCAAACTTGATGAGGTCAAGGAAGCCCTGCAGGAAGCCGGAATCCAGGGGCTCTCGGTCACCGAGGTCAAGGGATTCGGGCGTCAGAAGGGGCATACCGAGCTGTATCGCGGGGCCGAATATGTCGTCGACTTCCTGCCCAAGGTGAAGATCGAAGTGATCCTGGCGGATGACATGGTCGAAGCGGCCGTCGAGGCCATCGTTTCGGCTGCGCGCACCGACAAAATCGGCGACGGCAAGATCTTTGTCTCTCCGGTCGAGCAGGCGATCCGCATCCGGACCGGCGAAACCGGCGATGATGCGATCTGATCCGGCGATCTGATCCTACAAATTTCCGAATACGGGCAGGCGCAGATGGCGCAGACCCGGCGAGTGTTAACCCTGAACGAAAGGCAGTCAGATGAGCGCGGTTGCGAAGGCTCTCAAACTGATCAAGGACGAGGAAGTCGAATATGTCGACGTCCGCTTCACCGACCCGAAAGGCAAGCTCCAGCATGTCACGCTGGTTGTTGATCTGATTGATGAAGACTGGTTCGAAGAAGGTTTCATGTTCGACGGCTCGTCGATCGCGGGCTGGAAGTCGATTGATCAGTCCGATATGAAACTGATCCCGGATCCGACCTCGATCTATCTCGATCCCTTCTATGCCGAGAAAACGCTTGCGGTGCATTGCAACGTGGTCGAGCCCGACACCAATGAGGCCTATGACCGTTGCCCGCGTCAGACCGCGACCAAGGCAGAGGCCTATCTGAAAGCCACCGGGATTGGCGATACGGCGTTCTTTGGCCCGGAAGCTGAATTCTTCATCTTCGACGACGTGCGCTATTCGATCACGCCGCAGAAGGTCTCGTTCCAGATCGACGCCGAAGCGGCTGCCTGGAATACCGATGCCGAAATCGAAGGCGGCAACCTCGCCCATCGCGCTGGCCATAAGGGCGGCTACTTCCCGGTGAACCCGGTGGATGAGGCCCAGGACCTGCGCGGCGAGATGCTCTCGACCATGAAGCGCATGGGGATGAAGGTCGACAAGCACCACCACGAGGTCGCCACCTGCCAGCACGAGCTGGGGATGATCTTCGGGGGTCTGGTCGAACAGGCCGACAACATGCAGAAATACAAGTATGTGATCCACAATGTGGCGCATGCTTACGGCAAGACCGTGACCTTCATGCCCAAGCCCATGAAGGGCGATAACGGCTCGGGGATGCATGTGAACATGTCGATCTGGAAGAACGGCAAGCCGCTGTTCGCAGGCGATAAATATGCTGACCTGTCACAGGAAGCCCTGTGGTTCATCGGCGGCATCCTGAAGCATGCGAAAGCGCTGAACGCGCTGACCAACCCCTCGACCAACAGCTACAAGCGTCTGATCCCGGGCTTTGAAGCGCCGGTTCTGCGGGCCTATTCGGCGCGCAACCGCTCGGGTTGCGTTCGTATTCCGTGGACGGAATCGCCGAAGGCAAAGCGCGTCGAAGCGCGGTTCCCCGATCCGGTCGCGAACCCCTATCTGGCGTTTGCAGCGCTGCTGATGGCTGGCCTTGATGGCATCAGGAACAAGATCGATCCGGGCCCGGCATCGGATAAAGACCTCTATGACCTGCCGCCCGAAGAACTGGCAGCGATCCCGACCGTTTGCGGCTCGCTTCGTGAGGCTCTGGAAGAGCTGGAAAAGGATATGGACTTCCTGGTCGCAGGCGATGTGTTCACCAAAGACCAGCTGCAATCCTATATCGCCCTGAAATGGGAAGAGGTTTATGCCTATGAGCATACGCCGCACCCGATCGAGTATGCGATGTATTATTCCTGCTGATCCGCAGGGAAAGATCGGAAAGGGCGGCCCGATGGGCCGCCCTTTTTCGTTTCAGTGCGCGGTCATTTCGGTGACGATCTCTGCCCCGCTGAGCGCGGCGGGGTAATAGGTCGGCCAGTTGGTCAGTTCCTGCAGCAAAGCCGCGCGGTCATCGCCGAAATAAAGATGGAAATGCCCGGATTTTTCGGGCGCGATGATATGGTCGCTGAACTGGATGAAGCCTGGCGCGCGTGCGTCGCCGGCGGTCTTTCTGAAGATGAAGCGAACGCCGCGATTGCCCTTTTCATAGGTCAGGATCTCATAACCATCCGCAGCATAGGTGCCGGTCGCCGTACCGTCAGCGGTTTTGAAGGTGATCTGGTCGCCGGTGATGGTGATGCGGTCGGTTTCGGTGGCATAGCCAGTCTCGTAATAGGCTTTGTAGTCGGCCGCAGATTTGTCGCCATGCGCGGCCTTTTCGGCCATAACGGGGTCGAGCGTGCCGTCTTTCAACAGCGGCCAGACCGATTGCCAGTCACCTTCCCAATCGGAAAGCGCGCGGTTGCCGATCTGGCTGTCTTCGAAATATCCCTTGTAGATCTGGCTCTTCGCCGCGTCATGGCTGTGGGAATGGCCATGCGAGTGGTCATGGTCTTTCTTTGCAGTATCGGCCATGGCAAGCGAGAGCGAGGCGGTGAAGGCGAGCGCGCCGAGGAGCAGCGGGCGGTGAAGGAAGGCGGCCATGGACTTTATCCCCTGGATCGGGCGGAAGATCCCGCGATTCGTTATGTGATACTATAACTATTTATGACTACCGAGCCGCGCAGGGCGGGGCAAGAGAAACCTGCCGGCCGGGGCAGGGATCCGCCGCAGGGATCCGCCAATGAAAAAGGCCGCGCCCGGTGGGGCGCGGCCTTACCGATCCGGAGCGGCGGATCTGATTATTCGTCGTCCGACGCGGCAGAGCCCATGTCGTCGAACAGCTCGGAGATCTCGAATTCCGCCTGGGCTTCCGCCTCGGCTGCGAGTTCCTGGACCGACTTGCCCGAAGCCTGCAGCGCAGCTTCTTCGACCGAACGGGCCACGTTCACCGAAACGCTGACCGAGACTTCCGGATGCAGCACGACGGTGATCGGGTGGATGCCGAGATACTTGATCGGCTGATCCTGTGCGACCTGGCCACGGCCGATGGTGAAGCCCGCAGCGGTAGCCGCTTCGGATACGTCACGACCGGTGACCGAACCGTAAAGCGCGCCCGATTCGGAGGCCGAACGGATCACGATGAAGGTCTGACCGTCGATCTTTGCAGCGGCGGCTTCGGCTTCTTTTTTGGTCTCGAGGTTGTCAGCTTCGAGCTGCGACTTGCGCGCCTCGAACCCTTTGATGTTGGCCTCATTGGCGCGCAGCGCCTTGCCTTGCGGCAGGAGGTAGTTGCGGGCATAGCCCGGCTTGACGTTGACGACTTCGCCCATCTGGCCGAGTTTCGCCACGCGCTGGAGCAGGATCACTTGCATGGTTCGGTGCTCCTCACTTCACGGCATAGGGGAGAAGCGCGAGGAAACGTGCGCGCTTGATGGCCCGTGCCAGTTCGCGCTGTTTCTTCGCCGAGACGGCGGTGATGCGCGACGGAACGATCTTGCCGCGCTCGGAAACGTAGCGCTGCAGGAGACGGGTGTCTTTGTAGTCGATTGCCGGAGCATTGTCGCCCGAGAAGGGGCAAACCTTGCGGCGGCGGAAAAACGGTTTATTCGCCATGGTTTATGGACCTTTCTTCAGGCGTTGATCAGCGACGCTCGCGGCGTTCGTAACCGCCACGGTCGCCGCCTTCGCGGTCGCCACGGCCTTCACGCTCGTCACGTTTCTGCATCTGAACCGAGGGGCCGTCGGTGTGCTTATCGACCTTGATGGTCAGGATACGCATCACGTCGTCATGCAGACGCATC
This sequence comes from Pseudogemmobacter sp. TB195, assembly GCF_058313095.1. Classification (NCBI taxonomy): domain Bacteria; kingdom Pseudomonadati; phylum Pseudomonadota; class Alphaproteobacteria; order Rhodobacterales; family Paracoccaceae; genus Pseudogemmobacter; species Pseudogemmobacter sp. TB195. The sequence continues at coordinate 43,553 of NZ_JBZEGG010000017.1, read as the reverse complement.
AGACGTTCCATTTCCTGCACTGCAGCCGCCGGAGCATCCGACTTCAGCAGGGTGAAATGGCCCTTGCGGTTCTTGTTGATCTTATAGGCCATCGTTTTGACGCCCCAGTACTCGTGCTCGACGACTTTGCCGCCGTTATCTGCGAGAACCGTGGAGAAATGTTCGATGAGGCCTTCGGCCTGCGCGTTGGAGAGATCCTGGCGCGCGATGAAGACATGCTCGTAAAGCGGCATGAGGCTTCCTTGCTGACAGGGCGGCTTCATAGGACGGGCAAAGACCTTTCCGGGCCCGTCCACGAGAGGCTACGCCGGTTCATGGGTATTCGGAAAGGATGGGGCCTTATACAGGGAAAGCGGAGGGGCGCAAGGAAGAAGGGGGCGGAGGGGACAATGGCAAAAGCCCGCCGTTCACGGAAGGTCTGGCGGGATTGTGACTGTTCACAGGTGCAGGGATGCTGTTCGCTCCTGCCGGATTGTGCGTCTGCAGCATGACCGGCACTCTCGCGACATCTTAAGTCCATTCATGGAGACTGGTATGAACCGCCCGCTTTCTTTCGCTCTTGCCGCCGCCCTGGCTGCTTTCACCGCCCCCGCTTTCGCAGAGGCTGTGAAATACAATGTCGATCCGGGGCACAGCCAGATCGTTTTCAGCTATAATCACCTTGGCTTCTCGACCAATTACGGCATGTTCTCGGGTTTTGAGGGCCTGGTGAATTTCGATGCGGATGCACCGGCGGACTCGTCGGTGGAAGTGTCCTTCCCGGTTTCGACCCTGATTACCGGCTTCCAGGCGCGCTATGATCACTTCATGACCGCAGATTTCTTCAATGCCGAAGTGAATAAGGACGTGACCTTCAAATCGACCTCGATCGAGGTGACCGGTGAGAAGACCGCGAAGATCACCGGAGATCTGACGCTGAACGGTGTGACGAAAGCGGTGGTGCTGGACACCGTGCTGAACCAGGCCGGCGAGCATCCGATGGAGAAAAAGCCGTGGATCGGCCTGACCGCAACCACCACGCTGATCCGGTCTGAATTCGGGCTGGGCATGGTCGCGCCCTTCGTCAGCGACGAAGTGCCGGTGACGATCAACCTCGAGGCCGGCAAGGCCGACTGACCGGTTTCGACGCCGGAAGATCTGAGGCCGTCCGGAGAGATCCGGGCGGCCTTTTTCTTTGGCGGGCCGGGGATGCCTCCGGCGGGAGTATTTTTTTCAGGAGGAAGGTGCGGCTTGTGTGTTTTGCGGAAGCTGGGGGGCGCACGAAAACGCGCGCCCGTGGAGGAGGGCGCGCGTATAAGTAGCCAGGCTGGGATCTGTCAGTTCTGGCGTTTGGCAGTCAGCCCGATGGTGACGAGGACCGGGAAGCCGACCTGGGATTCGTCGCCGAAGCTGGCGCCCATGCCGAAATCACGGCGGTCGATTGTGGTTTCGCCCTTCATCACGGCGGTGTCGCCGGTGATCGTGAGGCTGAAGGGAAGGCTGACCGGTTTCACCTGGCCGCGCAGATCAAGCGTGCCTTCGGCGATATAAGCCTTGCCTTCGGGGCGGATGGTTGCGGTGAAGGTGGCGCCGGGATGGTTGGCCACGTCAAAGAAATCCGCGCCTTTCGCCTGGTCGGAGACCGAGCCGAGGCTGAGGCTCGTGGTGTCGATTTTCACTGTGACCTGGCCGTTGCGGCCTTCGGTCGGGGTCTCATCGAAGGTGATATCGGCGGACCAGGTGGCGAACTGGCCTGCGACGGCGCTGCCCATTTGCTGCACCGAAAGCGCGAGGCTGCCGCTTTCAACCTGCCAGGTGGCGGTGCCGTCTGCTGCGGGGGCCTTGGGCTGCGGTTGCGCCTCCTGAGGGGGGGCAGAGGCTAAGGCCGTGTTGGGCAGGGTAGTGGCGGGGCGGCTGATCTCCCATGCGGCAAAGCTGGCGGCGGCCCAGAGCAGGAGTGCGGCGAGGACGGGCGCGCGGGCCTGATGCGGGTGACCTGCCATGGAGGGCGTGCCCTTGACCATGCGCGCCAGCGTCACATCGCGGTCGATGATCACATGTTTCAGCGCCCCGGCGATATGGAGGACCAGCGCGGCCAGCAGGATCCAGACGAAAAGCCCGTGGGCCGCGCCGAAGACCTGGCCGATGGTTTCGGATTTCGGCACCAGGGGCAGGTTTTGCCCGAAAGGCCACAGGATCGGGGCGAAGCCCTCGACCGCCGCGTGATGGATCCAGCCTGTCAGCGGCACGAGCACCAGCGAGATATAGAGCGACCAGTGCACCGTTTCGGCCGCAAATGTCTCGAGCCTGCGGCCGGGATGGACCGGCGCGGGGCGGGTCTCGGTCAGGGCCCAGACGATGCGGGCCAGCGCCACGAAGAACACCGTGACCCCCAATGTCTTATGGACCGAGAAGAGCTGTGCCTTGAGCGCGAGCTCTTCCGAGGTGGCATAGGGCAGGTTTTCGGCGATGAGGCCGAGGGGGAAGGTCGTGATGATCAGGGCGGCGGTCAGCCAGTGGAAGATGCGGCTGACGCGGCCATAACTGGCAACCGTGTTGCGGGCTTGCATTATGGGCTCCGGGATTGGTCTGGAGAGGACTTTGACCGGCAGAATAGCAGGATCGGGGCGCGGAGACATCGCGGATCAGGGCACAGCGACTGTGCGGCGCTTTTGCTCAACATTGCGAGAGGGGGGGGATCGCGCTATCTGAGAGGAAATTCATGGAGGATCACGCATGAGCCGTGCATTTGTTTTTCCCGGTCAGGGCGCTCAGGCGATCGGGATGGGAGTGGAACTGGCCGCGACCTGGCCGGTTGCGCAAGCCGTCTTTGATGAGGTGGATGAGGCTTTGGGCGAAAAGCTCTCGGTCCTGATCCGCGAGGGGGATATTGCCGAACTGACGCTGACGCAGAACGCGCAGCCGGCGCTGATGGCGACCTCGATTGCGGCAGTGCGGGTGCTGGAGGCGGAGGGCTTTCCGCTGAAGGGCACGGCGGATTTCGTCGCCGGGCACAGCCTTGGCGAATATTCGGCGCTTTGCGCGGCGGGGAGCCTGAGCCTGACCGATACGGCACGGCTGCTCCGGGTGCGCGGTGTGGCGATGCAGGAGGCGGTGCCGGTGGGCGTGGGGGCGATGGCGGCGCTTCTCGGGCTTGATTTCGCGACGGCCTCAGAGGTGGCGGCAGAAGCGGCGCAGGGCGAGGTCTGCCAGGCGGCGAATGACAATGACCCCGCCCAGGTGGTGGTGTCGGGCCATAAGGCGGCCGTCGAGCGTGCGGTCGAAATCGCAAAAGCGCGTGGCGCGAAGCGGGCGATCCTTTTGCCGGTCAGCGCACCTTTCCATTGTGCCCTGATGCAGCCTGCGGCGGCCCGGATGGCGGAGGCGCTGGCCGGGGTGGTGATTTCCGACCCGGTGGTGCCTTTGGTCGCCAATGTGCGGGCCGAGGCGGTGACGGAGGCATCGAAGATCAGCGATCTTCTGGTGGCGCAGGTGACCGGCTCGGTCCGGTGGCGGGAATCGGTCCTGTGGATGGAACGTGCGGGCGTCACGGAATATTGGGAAGTCGGCGCCGGCAAGGCGCTGGCGGGGATGATCCGGCGGATTCAGAAAGAAGCCGTTGTGAAGCCTGTGGGCACGCCTGCGGATGTGGCGGCGCTGAAGGGCTGAGCCTTTCGAGAGGGGGCACGGGCCGGGGGACGGCCCCCGGCGGCCGATGGTGTCCCGAACCAGTGGCGGAACCCGTGGCGCTGGCAATGGTCCCGCCCCGGGATGTTTAAAGACAGATGAAAAGGCCTCAGGCCTTTGGGAGAATGGTTTATGTTTGATCTGACGGGAAAGACGGCGCTGGTGACCGGCGCTTCTGGCGGGATCGGCGCAGATATTGCACGCGCTTTGCACAAGGCGGGCGCTGTCGTCGGGCTGTCGGGGACGCGGGTTGCGCCTTTGGAGGCGCTGGCGGCAGAGCTTGGCGCGCGGGCGCATGTGCTGGAATGCAATCTTTCGGTTGCGGAAGAGGTCGAGGGCCTTGTGAAACGCGCAGGCGAGGCGATGGGATCGGTCGATATCCTCGTCAACAATGCCGGGATCACCCGTGACGGGCTTGCGATGCGCATGTCGGATGAGGATTGGGCCAGCGTCATCGACGTCAATCTGACCGCGAGCTTCCGCCTGTGCCGTGCCGCGATCCGGGGGATGATGAAGGCGCGCAAGGGGCGGATCATCAATATCTCTTCCGTCGTCGGCACCACCGGCAATCCGGGCCAGGCGAATTACTGCGCCTCGAAAGCGGGTCTGGTGGGGATGTCGAAAGCCCTTGCGACGGAAGTCGCAAGCCGGGGCATCACCGTGAACTGCGTGGCGCCGGGCTTCATCGAGACCGCGATGACCGACAAGCTGAACGAGGCACAGAAGGGGGGGATTCTCTCGGCGGTGCCTGCGGGGCGGATGGGGCGCCCCGAAGAGATTGCGGCGGCGGTGATTTATCTGGCCTCGGATGAGGCGGGCTATGTCACGGGCGCCACTTTGCATGTGAATGGCGGAATGGCGATGATCTGAGCCCGGACAGAAGCGCTGATATGAGGTTTTCTGGGCCTTCGGATAGGGTCGGCAGGGTGTCGGCACTTGACCTTTGGCCCGGAAAGCATTTGCCATGGAGCGCGGCTGTGCTATAGCGCCCGCCAGAATCCGGGGGCTCGCCCCGGTGCTGCCGCGATCGGGGAGACCATCTCTGGCGCGGATAACCAGGCCGGGGGCATGACCCCGCGAACGGAGTAGAGGACGAAACATGAGCGACATCGCAGATCGCGTGAAAAAGATCGTTGTCGAGCATCTCGGCGTTGAAGAGGATAAGGTCACCGAGACCGCTTCCTTTATCGACGACCTGGGTGCTGACTCGCTGGACACGGTCGAGCTGGTCATGGCTTTCGAAGAAGAATTCGGCATCGAGATTCCGGATGACGCCGCTGAAACCATCCAGACCTTCGGCGATGCGGTCGGCTTCATCTCGAAAGCTGTCTGATCGTTTTGTCCCTTTCGGGATAAGAAAGGCTCCCCGGTTTCGGGGAGCCTTTTTGTTTGTGCAGGCTTTGCGGCAGGGGCTCAGCCGGGGCTGAGGAACTCCGCAAGGCGGGGATCTTGCAGCAGGGCCGCGTCAAAGAGGGCGAAGACCGTTCGCGCGAAAACGGTGCTGATGACCGCGTCGCTTTGCAGCGCGTGGCCGCCAGCTCGCTGTGGGCGCTCTGGCGGCTGGCGGCATCGATCACCATCACGCCAGGGCCGGAATCACTGTCAAAGCGGATGAGAGAGACCGCGCATCGCGCGTTGTGCGCCGCTTCCGAATCCCTGGGGCCGATAATGAGATCGAAATCCGCGGGATGGGTTTTCAGCGAAGCCCCGGGCGTCCATTGCATGAAACAGGCCGCGATGGTCGGCCCGGATTTCAGATGCAGATAGCCGGAGACATCGCGGCTTTTGCTGGCGCAGCAGTCGCAGAGCGTCTCCCGCTCGTCCAGAGGCTCGGCTTCGCAATCAGCCGGGGTGATGGAGAGGCTGTCGAAACGGGCGCGTAGCAGGCGGTTCATGGTTGCCCTGACGGAGGTGGGCTCAGGTAGATTGGAAAGTTCTCTCATGACGCAGCCTCTGATCCGGAGAATTCCGGAGGCAGGCGGGGCGTGTGGCATCCGGTTGGTGGCATGGCTTTGCCCGCCTTCTACCCCTTCTGTTGCGGGCGCGCGGGTGCGCGTGTATCAGGCGAAGGGAAATGATCGCCTTGCGAGGGAGTGCACATATGCGCCGTGTAGTCGTTACGGGTCTGGGAATGGTCACACCGCTGGCCTCCGGGGTGGAAGAGACCTGGAGCCGCCTGCTGGAGGGAAAATCCGGCGCAGGCCCGATCACGCGGTTTGATGCGTCGACTGTGGTTACGCAATATGCCTGTGAGATTCCGCGCGGCGACGGCAGCGATGGCACCTTCAATCCTGATGACTGGATGGAGCCGAAAGAGCAGCGCAAAGTCGATGACTTCATCCTTTACGGGGTGGCGGCGGCGGTGCAGGCAGTGCGGGATTCTGGCTGGGAGCCTGAAACTGAAGAAGATCGCGAGCGCACCGGTGTGATGATCGGATCGGGAATCGGCGGGCTTTCGACAATTGCCGAAACCGCGATCCTGATCAAAGAAAAGGGGCCGAAGCGGGTTTCGCCCTTCTTCATCCCGGCCTCGCTGATCAACCTGATCTCGGGCCAGGTCTCTATCCGCTTTGGCTTCAAGGGGCCGAACCATGCGGTTGTCACGGCCTGTTCGACCGGGGCGCATGCGATTGGCGATGCGGCGCGGCTGATCAGCTTCGGCGATGCCGATGTCATGGTGGCAGGCGGCGCGGAGAGCCCGATCTCGGAAATCGGGATTGCCGGGTTCAACGCCTGCAAGGCGCTGTCGACGAAGCGCGGCGATGAACCGACAAAAGCGAGCCGGCCCTATGACGCGGACCGCGATGGATTCGTGATGGGCGAGGGCGCGGGCGTCGTGGTGCTGGAGGAATATGAGCACGCAAAAGCCCGTGGCGCGAAGATCTATGCCGAGGTGCTGGGCTATGGGCTTTCGGGCGATGCCTATCATATCACCGCACCCTCGGAAGATGGCGATGGCGGCTTCCGGTCGATGAAGGCGGCGCTGGCCCGGGCCGGGATCACGCCCGACCAAGTGGATTACATCAATGCGCATGGCACCTCGACCATGGCGGATACGATTGAGCTGGGCGCGGTGGAGCGCCTGCTGGGTGATGCGGCGGGGAATGCGGTGATGTCCTCGACCAAGTCCTCGATTGGTCACCTGCTGGGGGCGGCCGGCGCGGTGGAGGCGATTTTCTGTATCCTCGCGATCCGCGACCAGGTGGCGCCGCCGACGATCAATCTTGATAACCCGGCAGTGGCGCCGAAGCTGAACCTGGCTGCGAACAAAAAGGTCGAACGCAAGATCGATATCGCTTTGTCGAACAGCTTTGGCTTTGGCGGCACCAATGCCAGCCTTGTTCTTGGTAGGGTCAAGTAATCTATGTGGAAAAGTATCGCCTCTAACGCGCTGACGTTTTTCATCGTTCTGTTGATCGCGGCGGCGGCGCTGGTGGCCTGGGGGCGCAATGTCTATGTCAGCCCCGGGCCGCTGACGGAGGCGGTCTGTGTGCAGGTCGAGCGGGGCGCGAGCCTCGCCTCGGTCTCGCGCACCCTGGAGACGCGCGGCGCTGTGGCCGATGCGCGGATCTTCCGGATCGGCGCGGAATATTCGGGGCGGGCCAAGGATCTGAAATTCGGCTCTTACCTGATTCCCCCCGGCGCCACGATGGATGACGTCCTGGGGGCGCTGACCCTGGGCGGGGCCTCGACCTGCGGGCAGGAGATCCAGCTGGTGATCGGTGTGGCGAGCGCGAATGTGGTGCTGCGCGAGCTGGACCCCACGACCAACCGCTTTGTCGAAGTGGCGAAATTCGCGCCCGATGCGGTAGAGCGGCCGGCGGATTATACCGAAGCGGCGGCCAAACCCGATATGCGGTTCACGGTGACGGTGGTGGAGGGCGTGACCTCCTGGGCGGTAGTTGATGCGCTGAAGAAGGTGGATTTCCTGTCGGGTGAGATTTCCGGCGTGCCACCGGAAGGGTCCCTTGCGCCACAAAGTTATGACGTGGTGCGCGGCGGCGACCGTGCGGGCCTGATCGCGCAGATGAGCGCCAATCAGGAACGGATCATGGCCGATCTCTGGATGGGGCGTGATGAGGGGCTGCCCTATGACACGCCGGAACAGGCGATGATCATGGCCTCGATTATCGAGAAGGAAACCGGCGTTTCGGAGGAGCGCGGGCTGGTCGCCAGCGTCTTTGTCAACCGGCTGCGGCAGGGGATGCGGCTTCAGACCGACCCGACGGTGATCTATGGCATCACCAAGGGAGAGGGCGTGTTGGGCCGGGGGCTGCGGCAAAGCGAGCTGCGCCGTTCAACCCCTTACAATACCTATGTTATTAATGGGTTGCCGCCGACCCCGATTGCCAATCCGGGGCGGGCATCCATTGCTGCGGCGCTGCATCCGGAACAGTCGGATTATGTGTTCTTTGTTGCGGATGGCACGGGCGGACACGCCTTTGCGGTGACCCTTGCGGAGCATAACGCGAATGTCGCGCGCTGGCGTGAGATTGAGGCGCAGCAGGGGCAGGCCGGTCAGGGCGGCGTGCAGAGCGCAGAGTGAACGGGGTTGCGTTCTTAACAAAACGTAAACGCGACGTTCCTTTAAGTGACTGGTTTAATTGATATTTTTCTTGACTCTGCGTCCGCTCTGACGTAGGGATTATGACATGCTGAAAGAGGTGTGAAAGCGGCCAGGGGGCGACCCCGGGGCCGCTTTTTTATGTCGCAGGTTTGCTGGCCCGAGACGGCCCGCAACCGGCAGGGCTGGCTTTTGAAGGAGCGGCAAAAGGGCGGGCTGGCATCTATGACGATCATATTTGCGGAAGGGGGCGGCGACCCCGCCCGCGCGAGCGAAGCGGCGGGTGCGCTGAACCTGACCGAAGAGCTCTACCGGATCGCGGTGGAGGAGCTGAACGAGGCTTTTGCGGGGATCCGTCAGGGCCGGTTCGAACTGGCAAAAGAGGGTCGGCGGGCGGTCAGGGATCTGGCCGATCTGTCAAAGGCGCTGCTGGAGGAGAGAAGGAATGTCGAGAAACTCCGCAAAGAGCTTGCCGGAGGGGGCGCAGGAGACGGCGAACTCGACCTCGGGGCGGCGCGCGATGAGATCGGGCGCCGACTGGCTCGCCTCCGCGCTGCCCGGGGAGATTGATGAATTTCTGGGCGGTTTGAGTGACAATGCGTTGCGGGCGCTGCCGTGGATCTTCGATTTCTGGGCGCTGCCGCATCAGATGCCGCCCGAAGGCGCGTGGAAGTCCTGGGTGATCATGGGCGGGCGCGGTGCGGGCAAGACGCGGGCCGGGGCGGAATGGGTGCGCGCCATGGTCGAGGGTGACACGGCCCTCGCCCCGGGACGGGCGCGGCGGGTGGCGCTGGTTGCGGAGACGCTGGAACAGGCGCGCGAAGTGATGGTGCTGGGAGAAAGCGGCATTCTGGCCTGTTCGCCCCCGGACCGGCGGCCGAAATGGATGGCCTCGCGCAACCGGCTTGAATGGGCGAATGGCGCGGTGGCGCAGTTGTTTTCAGCCCATGATCCGGAGCGGCTGCGGGGGCCGCAATTCGATGCGGCCTGGGCGGATGAACTGGCGAAATGGCCCAAAGCCGCAGAGACCTGGGATCAGCTGCAGTTCGGGCTGCGGCTGGGGGAGAACCCGCAGCAGGTCGTGACGACGACACCGCGGAATGTGGCGGTGCTGAAGGCGATTTTGCAGAACCCCTCAACGGTGGTGACCCATGCGCCCACCGAGGCGAACCGGGCCTGGCTGGCCGAGAGCTATCTTGAGGAGGTAAAGGCGCGCTATGGCGGCACCTCGCAGGGGCGCCAGGAGCTTGAGGGGCTTATGATCGAGGAGGCCGAGGGGGCGCTCTGGTCGCGAGCGATGATCACCGCGGCGCAGGCGGCGGCAGAGATCCCGCCGATGCGGGTGGTGGTGGCGGTCGATCCGCCGGTGACGGCGACCAAGAAATCCGACGAATGCGGTATAGTGGTGGTGGGCGCGGATACGAGTGGAGCGCCCGGCGAGTGGCGGGCGGTGGTGCTGGCAGACCGTACGGTGCGGGGGGCGAGCCCGGATGGCTGGGCGCGGGCGGCGGTGGCGGCGATGGAAGAATTCGGCGCCGAGCGGCTGGTCGTCGAGGTGAACCAGGGCGGCGATCTGGTCGCGGGCGTCGTGCGCCAGGTTGATCCGCTGGTGCCGGTGCGGGAGGTACGGGCGATGCGGGGCAAGATGCTGCGGGCCGAGCCGGTGGCGGCTTTGTATGAGCAGGGCCGGATTGCGCATCGGCGGGGGCTCGGCGATCTCGAGGAGCAGATGGTTAAGATGACGCGGACCGGCTGGCAGGGGCAGGGAAGCCCGGACCGGCTGGATGCTCTGGTCTGGGCACTGACCGAGCTGATGATCGTACCTTCCTCACGGATCGGACAGCCGGGCGTGCGCATGATCTGAGGCTGGGCTGCGGGCGGCGGCCGGGGACGAGCCTCCGGACCCCAGGAATATCTGGATCAAGAGGAAATCAGCGGCGGGCTGTCTTTTTTTGGGGCGGTTTTCGCGTGGCTTACAAGAGGAGCGGCTTTGTGTTCGATTTCCTGAAGGGCAGGTCGAGGGTGCCGCTGGTGCCAGGGCAGAAGGCGAGCGCGACGGGACGGGTGATTGCCCGAAGCGTGGTCACGGGAGGCGGTGGCCGGGTTGCGGGCGGAGTGCGTGATGCCGTCTCGCTGACCCGGGCGGGGTTTCAGGGCAATCCGGTCGGGTTTCGTGCCGTCAGGATGATTGCCGAGGCGGCGGCGGCTTTGCCGGTGATCTGTCAGGATTGCGAGCGTCGCTATGAGGCGCATCCGGTGCTGGCGCTGCTGGCGCGGCCCAATGGGGCGCAGGGGCGGGCGGAGCTTCTGGAGGCGGTTTACGGCCATCTTCTGCTCAGCGGCAATGCCTATGTGGAGGCGGTGCCCGGGCCGGGCGAACCGGGAAGCGGCGCAGTGCCGGGGGAATTGCACGCATTGCGCCCCGACCGCATGTCGCTGGTGCCGGGGGCGGATGGCTGGCCGGTGGCCTTTGACTATTCGGTGGCGGGCCGGGTGCATCGCTTTGATGTCACAGAAGGGCTGAGCCCGGTCTGTCATATCCGCAGTTTCCATCCGCAGGATGACCATTATGGCCTGTCGCCGATGCAGGCGGCGGCGGTGGCGGTTGATGTACATAATGCGGCTTCGGCCTGGTCGAGGTCACTTCTGGACAATGCGGCGCGGCCTTCGGGGGCGATCATCTATAAGGGCGCCGACGGGCAGTCCGTTCTGACGCCGGACCAGTATGACCGGCTGGTTTGCGAGATGGAGGCGCATCACCAGGGGGCACGGAACGCCGGGCGTCCGATGCTGCTGGAGGGCGGGCTGGACTGGAAGCCGATGGGGTTCTCGCCCTCGGACATGGAGTTTCACGAGACGAAACTCGCGGCAGCGCGCGAGATTGCGGTGGCCTTCGGGGTGCCGCCGATGCTGATGGGGATCCCCGGCGACGCTACTTACGCCAATTATCAGGAGGCGAACCGGGCCTTTTACCGGTTGACGGTCTTGCCGCTCGCGTCGCGGGTGCTGGCAGCGCTGTCGCATTGGCTGGCGGGATTTGGCGGCGAGGCGGTCGAACTGCGGCCTGACCTTGATCAGATCCCGGCACTGGCGATGGAGCGCGACCAGCAATGGGCGCGGGTCGGCGCGGCGTCTTTCCTGAGCGAGGCGGAGAAACGCGCGCTTCTGGGCCTGCCGCCTCTGCCGGAGCCGGAGGAGGAACCGGGCGATGAGGGGAGCGCATGAACCAGCGCAAAGAGGGGGCGGGGTCGCGCTTTGTCTTTGACAGTTTCGACGCCGCCCATGCCCGGATCGAAGCCAATGAGCGGGTGATGGAGGAGCGTTGGGCGGGGCTGGAATTTCGGCTTGGCCAGATCGACGCGGCGCTGGAGCGGCTGGAGCGGCGGATCTGGCTCGGGGTCTGCGGGGGGGCGGGGTTTTTGCTGGCTCAGGGCGCCGAGGCGGTGATCCGGGCGGCGATGAAATGAGGGTGAGCGATGCTGGAACATAAATTCTGCCGGCCCGAATCGGGGCTGACCCTGAGCGAGGGGCGCGAGCTGTCGGGCTATGCCTCGCTGTTCGGGGTGAGGGACCAGGGCGGTGATCTGGTGGCGCCGGGGGCCTACGCGAAATCGCTGGCCCGACTTAAGGCGAAGGGCGGCAAGGTGCGGATGCTGTGGCAGCATGATCCGACCCAGCCCATCGGAATCTGGGACGAGGTCCGCGAAGACGCGACCGGGCTTTGGGTCAGGGGGCGGCTGCTGACCGAAGTGGCAAAGGGGCGCGAGGCAGCGGCTTTGCTGGAAGCGGGCGCGCTGGACGGGCTGTCGATCGGCTACCGGACGCTGCGCGCGGAGCGCGATGGTGCCGCGCCGGGCCAGATCGCCTGGCAGTGCAAGGGGCGCAGGCTGTTGGAGCTTGAACTTTGGGAGGTCTCGCTGGTGACCTTCCCGATGCTGAGCGAGGCGCGGGTGGCGGCGAAATCCGAAGAGGTGACGTCGGTTTTCGACGGGCTTGCCGCGCTGTTTGAGAGCGCAAGGCGTGACCTTGCGAGGCGCTGAGCGCGCGCCCGAGAATTCTGTCTGACAGAAGGAATTACGGATGACGGAGAGAGAGATCCGGGCCGGGGAGATTTTCCCGGGCCTGAACCCGGCTGCGGAGGTGAAAGCCGCCATGGCCGGATTCCTGAAGGAATTCAGTTCCTTTCAGGCTGACGTGAAACAATCGCTGCAACATCAGGAAGAGCGACTGACCATGCTTCAGAAGAAAACCATGACCTGGGGCCGCCCGGTGCTTTCCGCCGTGCCGGAGGAAAATGCACCGCATCGCCAGGCGTTCAATGCCTATCTGCGGTCGGGCGATGACGAGGGATATCGCGGCCTGAGCCTTGAGGGCAAGGCGATGTCGACTGCGGTGGCGGCGGATGGCGGTTATCTGGTTTCGCCGCAGACGGCCGATCAGATCCGCTCGATGCTGATCTCGACCTCGTCCCTGCGCGCGGTGGCCAATGTCGTGCAGGTCGAGGCGACCTCGTTCGACGTGCTGGTGGACCGTTCCGAGGCAGGCTCGGGCTGGGCGACCGAGGCGGTGGCGACGACCGAGACGGCGACGCCCACGCTGGAGCGGATCCAGATCCGGCTGCATGAGCTCTCAGCCATGCCGAAGGCCAGTCAACGGCTGCTTGATGACAGCGCCTTTGACGTGGAAGCCTGGCTTGCGGGTAAGATCGCCACGCGTTTCATCCGGGCCGAGGCTTCGGCTTTTATCAACGGGGATGGCGTTGATAAGCCGAAGGGCATCCTTCTGCCGGCCAAGGTGGCGAATGCCTCCTGGACCTGGGGCAATCTCGGCTATGTGCCGACGGGGGCCGCCGCCGATTTCGCGACCACCAACCCGGCAGATTGTATCATCAACCTGGTCTATTCTCTTGGTGCCGATTACCGCGCAAATGGCACTTTTCTGATGAATTCGAAAACTGCCGGCGCGGTCAGGAAGATGAAGGATGCCGATGGCCGTTTCCTGTGGTCGGATGGTCTGGCGGCGGGGGAACCTGCGCGTCTGATGGGCTATGCGGTGCTGATCTGCGAGGATATGCCCGACGTTGGCGCGAACAGCTTCCCTGTCGCGTTCGGCGATTTCAACGCAGGCTACACCATCGCCGAACGCCCGGATCTGCGCATCCTGCGCGACCCGTTCTCGGCCAAGCCGCATGTTCTCTTCTATGCCACCAAGCGCGTGGGCGGTGACATTGCCGATTACGCAGCCATCAAACTGCTGCGTGTCGCGACCTCCTGACGACCTGATGCCGGGCCCGGCCGTTCCCGGCCTGGCCCTCTTTTAAGGGCCGCGAGCAATTGGGGGCGCAGGGTATGAGACTGACGGAAGAGACGGTGGTGCCGGTGGCGAGCCTGCCGCTGGACGCGCTGAAGGAACATCTGCGTCTTGGCAGCGGGTTTGCGCTGGCTTTGGGGCAGGATGCGCTGCTGGAGAGCCATCTGCGCGCGGCGATTGCGGCGATCGAGGGGCGGGTCGCCAAGGCGCTGATCCGGCGCCGGTTTCTGCTGGAGATGGAGGCCTGGCGCGATGCCGATGCCCAGGCACTGCCGCTGGCGCCGGTCTCGTCTTTGGTGAGTGTCGAATTGGTCTCACCGACGGGTGTCGCAACTGCGGTCAACCCGGCGCGCTACCGGCTGATCCAGGATCAGCACCGCCCGCGGGTCGCAGGTACGGGCGCGGCGCTGCCAGAACCTGCGACCGGGGGCGGGGTCAGGGTGCTGTTCGAGGCGGGGTTCTCGGTGACCTGGGCTGGCGTGCCTGCCGATCTGCAACAGGCGGTGATGCTGCTTGCGGCGGAGTATTACGAGTTCCGGCATGATCCGGGCACGCGTGGCGCGGGACTTCCCGGCGCGGTCGAGAGCCTGATCGGGCGCTGGCGGCTGATCCGCGTGCTGGGCGGGGGGCGGCGATGAGGGTACCGCAACTGCGCCAGCAACTCGCGCTGGAAGAGGCGAGCCGGTTTCCGGACGGCGTCGGAGGGTTCACGCTGAGCTGGGCGCTGGTGGGTCTGCTTTGGGCAGAGATGGTTTCGGGCAATGGCCGAGATGCTTCGGGTGAGGAGGTGATCCTGACCTCGGTGGCCTGGCGGATCACGGTGCGCGGCGCAGCCGCAGGGACGCCCGCCCGCCCGCGCCCCGAACAGCGGTTCAGACTGGGGGCCCGTATTTTTACCATCCTCGCGGTGGCTGAGAATGACCCGGGCGGCCTCTGGCTGACCTGCACCTGCCGCGAGGAGGCGCCGAAATGAGCTACGCAGCAGCAGCAGCCCTGCAGACGGCGATCTTTCAGCGGCTGAGCACGGCGCCGGCTCTGGCAGGCGTTGCCGTGCATGACGCGCTGCCGCCCTCGCCGCCGGGGCTTTTCGTACTGATCGGGCCGGAGGAGGTCCGCGATGCTTCGGATAAGTTGGCAGAGGGCGCGGATCACCGGCTGGTCCTCAGCGTGATCAGTGATGCCGAGGGGTTTTTGGCCGCGAAAACTGTTTCGGTACTGATCTCGGATCTCATGGCGGGGCCGATGCCGGCGCTGTCGCGCGGGCGGCTGGTGCGTCTTTCCTTTGACCGCGCTGTGGCGAGACGGATCGGCGAGGGTGCTGTGCGGCGCATTGACCTGACCTTCCGGGCGCGGATCGAACTCTGATCCCCGTATTCACTTTTTCAAGGAGACAACCATGGCAGTTCAGGCCGGGAAAGACCTTCTGATCAAGATCGACCAGACCGGCGATGGCCAGTTTGAAACCATTGCCGGCCTTCGGGCCACCCGCGCCAGTTTCAACGCCGAGACGGTCGAAGTCACCAGCCTTGAGAGCTCGGGTGGCTGGCGCGAATTGCTGGCGGGGGCGGGGGTGAAAACGGCGAGTATTTCTGGCTCGGGCGTGTTTCGTGATGCTGAAACCGATGAACGTGCGCGTCAGATCTTCTTTGACGGTGAGATCCCGTCCTTCCAGGTGGTGATCCCGGATTTCGGCGTGGTGCAGGGGCCGTTCCAGATCACCAGCCTTGAATATTCCGGCAGCCATAACGGCGAGGCGACCTATGAAGTCTCGCTCGCCTCGGCGGGCGCCCTCAGTTTTACGGCGCTCTGATGGTGAACCCTTACGCAGGGGAGGTGGAGATCACGCTGGACGGGGAGCCACATGTGGCGAAGCTGACGCTTGGCGCGCTGGCGGAACTGGAGGCGGGGCTGGGCGAGGCCTCGCTGATGGATCTTGTCGAGCGGTTCGAGGGGGGGCGGTTTTCGGGCCGCGACGTGCTGGCGCTGGTGGTTGCGGGCCTCAGGGGCGGCGGCTGGAAGGGGCAGGCGGGCGATCTGGTCGCCGTTGAGATTGGCGGCGGGCCGGTGGCTGCGGCAAAGGCCGCAGCGGAGCTTCTCGCCCGGGCGTTCTCGCTCGGGGAGACGAAATGAGCCGCAAATTCGACTGGCCGGGGCTGATCCGGGCTGGGATGCACGGGCTGGGGCTGGAACCGCGCGTGTTCTGGGGCCTCACGCCGGTCGAGTTGCGGATCATGCTGGGGGCGGAGCGGGGGGCTCCGCCCCTGACGCGGGCGCGGCTGGCAGAACTCGCCGCATCTTTCCCCGACAGGGGGGCGAGCAAATGAAAGGCGACGAAGATGGCGGAACCGGATCTGCTGGCGGAACAGCTGGCGGGGCTTGAGGAAAGGCTGGGGGCCTCGGCTGCGATGGTCGCGGCTTTTGATGGCGAACTGGCGCGACTGAGGGACAGCGCGACCTTCACCTCGCGCGAAGTCTCGACCTTGTCGAATGGTATTTCAGGGGGTCTCAGGCGGGCGTTTGATGGGCTGGCCTTTGACGGGATACGGCTCTCGGACGCGCTGAGGGGGGTGGCTCAGACGATTGTGGATTCGGTCTATTCGGTGACGATGCGGCCGATCCACACTGCGGTCGGCGGTGCGATTGCCAATGGGATCAACGGGTTGATGTCGGGGCTGATGCCCTTTGCCAAAGGCGCGGGCCTTGCGCAGGGGCGAGTGATGCCCTTTGCCAATGGCGGCGTGGTCTCGGGCCCGGTGTCGTTTCCGATGCGCGGAGGGCGCGGGCTGATGGGCGAGGCCGGGCCGGAGGCGATCATGCCTCTGTCCCGCGGCGCGGACGGGAGGCTCGGGGTGCAGACCCAGGGCGGCGGGCGACCGGTCAATGTGGTGATGAACATTTCCACGCCCGATGTGACGGGGTTCCGGCGTTCGGAAAGCCAGATCGCGGCACAGATGGGCAGGGTGCTGGCGCGCGGTCAGAGGAACAGGTGAGGAGAGGCGCATGTTTCACGAAGTAAGGTTCCCCGCCAATCTGAGCTTTGGCTCGGTCGGAGGGCCGGAGCGGCGCACCGAGATTGTGACGCTGGCCAACGGGTTCGAGGAGCGCAACACGTCCTGGGCCCATTCGCGCCGCCATTATGATGCAGGCGTAGGGCTGAGGTCGCTTGATGATCTGGAGGCGCTGATCGCGTTTTTCGAGGCGCGGCGCGGGCAGCTGCATGGGTTTCGCTGGAAGGACTGGTCGGATTACCGCTCCTGTCTGCCATCGGGCAAGGTTGGTCCCCTGGACCAGCTTCTCGGACATGGGGATGGGGCAACAACGGCTTTCCCGCTTCTGAAGGCTTACCGTTCGGGCGAGGAAGGCTATTCGCGACCGATCCGCAAGCCTGTGGCCGGCTCCGTGCTGGTCGCGCTGGCAGATGATCCGAAGGTCGAGGGCATCGAATTCACGGTCGACAGCGCGAAGGGCGAGATCCTTTTCGAAGTGCCGCCTCCTTTGGGCACAAGGGTTACGGCGGGGTTTGAATTCGATGTGCCGGTGCGGTTCGACGCCGACCGGATCCAGGTTTCCGTCGCGAGCTTTCAGGCCGGCGACGTTCCGAATGTCCCGGTGGTGGAGATCAGACTGTGACACTTGCGCTTCACGACCATTTACAGACCGGGGTGACTGGCCTTTGCCATCTGTGGACCGTTGCGCGGCCGGATGGAGTGGTCCTTGGTTTCACCGATCACGATTGTGATCTTGCTGTAGAGGGGGTGATCCATCGCGCGGGGTCGGGGCTGACCGCCAGCGCATTTCAGCAGGCCACGGGGCTTGCGGTGGACAATTCCGAGGCTGTGGGGGCGCTCAGTGCTGCGGCAATCACGGCAGAGGATCTGGATGCGGGGCGGTATGACGGCGCCGAGGTGCGGATCTGGCTTGCGATCTGGGCACAGCCCTCAGAGCGGCGAGAGCTGTTTCGCGGCTCGCTGGGCGAGGTGAGCCGGCGTGGTGCGGCCTTTCGGGCGGAGTTGCGCGGGCTCGCTGAACCGCTGGGGCAGCCGGGGGGCTTTGCTTATGCGCGAAGTTGTTCGGCCGTGCTGGGGGATGTCCGCTGCAAGTTCAGCCTGCAGACCCCGGGCTATTTCTGCGACATCGGGGTGCAGCAGGTCAGCGAGGAGCGGAGAGAGTTCATCTTTGATGCGTTGCCGGGCTTTGATCCGCGCTGGTTTGAACATGGCCGGCTGGAAGTGCTCAGCGGTGCTGCAGCTGGTCTCAGCGCGATGATCCGCTCGGACGATCTGCGGCCCGGGGGGCGGCGCGTCGTGCTTTGGGAGGGCATTCGCGCGCCACTGATGGTGGGGGATCAGCTACGGCTGTTTGCCGGTTGCGATAAGCAGGCTGGAAGTTGTCGCGCTAAATTCAGCAATTTCAATAATTTTCGAGGATTTCCTCATCTTCCGGAGGAGGATTGGCTGACAAGTTACCCCCGCTCTGACCGACCCGCGACCGGGGGGCGGCGCGTCATGCCGATCTGGGCGAATACCAATGGCAGAAACTGAAGCGACGGATCGCACGGCATTGCGCGCGGTTGGTGAGGCGCGGCTCTGGCTTGGAACACCCTATGTCCATCAGGCGAGTTGTGCCGGCGCCGGCGCCGACTGTCTTGGTCTGATCCGGGGCATCTGGCGCAAGCTTTATGGGGCAGAGCCCTGTGCGCTGCCAGCCTACAGCGCCGACTGGGCCGAGGCCGGCGCGGGAGAGGTTTTGCACGAAGCCGCCAGCACCTGGCTGATCGCTAAAGCCACCACGCCCGCCATTGGTGATGTGCTTTTGTTCCGGATGCGGGACGGGGGGGCGGCAAAGCACCTTGGGCTCCAGTCGGCCACGGGCCGCGATGCACGGTTCATCCATGCCTTTTCCGGCCATGCGGTCACTGAAAGCGCACTCACATTACCCTGGGCGCGGCGCATTGCTGCGCGCTTTTCATTTCCGCCGATCTGACAGACGGAGCGATACACAATGGCAACGCTTTTGCTCTCGGCGGCCGGAGCCGCATTTGGTGCGGGCTTTGGCGGCACTGTTCTGGGCCTTTCGGGCGCCGTAATCGGGCGTGCAATCGGGGCGACGGTAGGTCGGGTCATTGACCAGAAGATCCTGGGGGGGGGCGCGGATGCAGTTGAGGTTGGTCGCATTGACCGGATCCGGCTGATGAGCGCGGGTGAGGGTAAAGCCATCGCAAAGGTCTGGGGCCGGATGCGGCTGGCTGGCCATGTTATCTGGGCCTCGCAATATGAGGAGCACAGTTCTTCGCGGCGCGGCGGCAAGGGGGCGCCGTCCGGGCCGTCGGTGACCGAGTATTCCTATACGGTCAGCCTCGCGATCGGGCTTTGCGAGGGGGAGATCCTGCGCGTTGGTCGTATCTGGGCCGATGGCACCGAGATTGAGCCGCGCAGCCTTTCGCTCCGGGTCTATCATGGCACCGAGGACCAGCTGCCCGACCCCAGGATCGAAGCGATTGAGGGCGAGGGGGAGGTGCCGGCGTTTCGCGGTCTTGCCTATGTGGTGATCGAGGATCTCGACGTGACCGCTTATGGCAACCGGGTGCCACAGTTCAGTTTCGAGGTGGTGCGCAGTGCGCAGGGGCCGCATGTGGCGCCTGAAGATACGCTTTCCGGCCTGGTGAGCGCGGTCGCTATGATCCCCGGAACCGGAGAATATGCGCTGGCGACGACCCCGGTCCATATCAGCTATGGCCCGGGCGAGAATGTCGCGATCAACAGCACATCGCCCTCAGGCCTCACCGATTTCCGGACAGGGCTCGATCAGCTCTCGGGCGAGTTGCCGAACTGTGGTTCGGTATCGCTGGTCGTATCCTGGTTCGGAAGCGATCTGCGCTGCGGCAGGTGCGAGATCCGGCCCAAAGTCGAACAGCGCAACCATGATGGTCAGGGGATGGCCTGGCATGCGGGAGGCGTGACACGGGCAACAGCCGGCGAAGTGCCCAGACGCGACAGTGGTCCGGTCTATGGCGGAACGCCAACCGATGCCGCGGTCATCGAGGCGATACGCGCCATCCGGGCGGATGGGAAAGAGGTGATGTTCTATCCGTTTATCCTGATGGAACAACAGCCGGAGAACCGGCTTCCCGATCCCTGGTCAGCTGCGGCGGATCAGCCGGTCATGCCCTGGCGCGGACGGATCACCACCGATCAGGCACCGGGACGCCAGGGGAGCACGGATCGAACGGCACTGGCCGATGACGAGGTCGCGGCTTTTTTTGGCACGGCACAGCCGGCGCATTTCAGCGCGGCGGGCAGTCATATCCTGTATTCTGGCCCGGAAGAATGGCGCTATCGCCGCTTTATCCTGCATTATGCGCATCTTTGCGCCCTTGCCGGTGGCGTCGACGCTTTCTGTATCGGGTCTGAGATGCGCAGCCTGACGCAGATCCGCAATGGAGACGACGCTTTCCCGGCTGTGGCAGCGTTGATACAGCTTGCGGCTGAGGTGCGGGTGATCCTCGGGCCGGCGGTGAAGATCAGCTATGCCGCTGACTGGACCGAATATGGCAGCTATGTCGCGGATGGAAACCTCTACTTCCCGCTGGATGATCTCTGGGCGCATCCGGCGGTGGATTTCATCGGGATCGACAATTACATGCCGCTTTCCGACTGGCGCGATGGCGAAGATCACGCCGATGCCGCCTGGTCGGCGGTCTGGAACCCGGACTATCTGAAGGCCAATATCGAGGGCGGCGAGGGGTTCGACTGGTATTACGACAGCCCGGAGGGGGAGGCGGCCCAGGTCCGGCTGCCCATCACAGATGGCGCCTTTGAGGAGCCCTGGGTTTTTCGGGTCAAGGATATGCGCAACTGGTGGCAGATGCCGCATCACAGCCGGGCAGGTGGGGTACGTGCGCCCACCCCGACGGCATGGGAGCCGCAGTCGAAACCGATCCTCTTTACTGAATATGGCTGTGCGGCAATCGACAAGGGCACCAACCAGCCGAATAAATTCCTTGATCTCATGTCTTCGGAATCGGCCTTACCCCGGGCCTCGAACGGGGCGAGGGATGATCTGATCCAGATGCAGTATCTGCGCGCCATGAACAGCTATTGGCGAGATCCGGCGATGAACCCTCGATCCTCGCGCTATGACGGGCGGATGATAGATATGAGCCGCGCCCATGTCTGGGCCTGGGATGCGCGGCCTTTCCCGGAATTCCCTGGCCGCGTGGATAAGTGGACCGACGGGCCGGCCTATCTGCGCGGCCACTGGCTGAACGGGCGGGCGACCGGACAGCCGCTGTCAGCCGTGATCAGAGAGATCTGCGGCTGCCATGGCATCGGGATGGCGGATCCTGCGACGGCGCAGGCTGTAGTGCGCGGCTATCTGGTCGATCAGGTGCAAAGCGGGCGCGCAAGCCTGCAACCCCTGCTGCAGATATTCGGCGTCGATGCTTTCGACCTTGATGGTAAACTGGTCTTCCAGCGCCGTTTGCCAGGCATTGATCACCGGCTCGCCTCCGAACTCTATGCGGTGGACGAGCTGGAAGGCCAGGCCGAAGTGACGCGCGCGCCAGAGGTCGAGACCGGCGAGTCTATCCGTCTTGGCTTTATCGACGCGGAGGCAGGTTACGAGGCGCGGATGGCGGAGACCCGGCACCCCGGGGACAGGTTGCACCGTGTCGCGGGGACCGAAGTTTCGCTTGCGATGACATCGTCCGAGGGGCTTGGCGTCACCCGGCGCTGGCTGGCAGAATCGCGGATCGCGCGGGATGGCTTGCGCCTCAGCCTGCCGCTTTCGCGCATGGATGTCGGGCCGGGGGATCGGATATCAACGCAAGATGGCTCGGTCTGGCGGGTGGAGCGCGTAGAGCAGACCGAACAGCGCCGTATCGAGGCGGTGCGAATTGAGGGTGGGATATATGAGGTCCGCGATGAAGGCAGCGTGCCGCCCGCCCTCGCGCCCTTTGTCTCGCCGGTGCCGGTCTGGCCGGTGTTTCTCGACCTGCCGCTGCTCAGGGGGGATGAAGAACCGCACCGGCCCTATATCGCGGTGGGGGCACGGCCCTGGCCGGGTGCAGTCGCGCTCTGGTCGCAGACTGCGGTGGGCGGGTTTACCCTGAACCGCCTTGTCACAGCACCTTCGGTCATCGGGCGTACCGAAACCGAACTTCTCGCGGCGCGGCCGGGCGTCTGGGACCGGGGCGCGCCGCTGCGGATCCGGCTGAGTGCAGGCGTGCTGAGCGCGGCCGATCCGCTTGCGGTGCTCAATGGCGCCAATGTGATGGCGATTGGCGATGGCACTGCCGGCAATTGGGAGGTGCTCCAGTTTGCCGGGGCCGAGCTGGTCGCGCCCCGGACCTGGGAGGTTTCTCTCCGGTTGCGCGGCCAGGCGGGGACGGATGGGGTCATGCCTGCGGCCTGGCCCGTGGGCAGTACGGTCGTGCTGCTGGACGGGGTGCCGTCGCAAATGGAGCTCTCGATGGATGCGCGGGGCCTCTCGCGCCGCTACCGGATCGGGGTATCGGGGCGCGGCTATGATGATCCGAATGTGGTCGAGATCGCGACGGCATTCGACGGGATCGGCTTGCGGCCAATGCCGGTAAGCCATTTGCGCGGCACTGCGCGGGCGGGCCAGGATCTGAGCCTCAGCTGGATCCGGCGGACGCGGATCGGGGGCGACAGCTGGCAACAGACCGAAGTGCCGCTTTCCGAAGAAAGCGAGGGATATATGGTGCGAATTCTCGTCGCGGATGTCATCAGGCGCGAGGTGACAACATCCGCGCCGCACTATGCCTATCCGCTGGCACAACAGGTCCAGGATGGCGCCCAGGCCGGCTTTACGGCGATGGTCGCCCAGCTGTCGCCATCCTTCGGAGCGGGTCCGTTTCGGTCACTGGCAGTGGCCCCCTGAGCATGGCCGGAACATCTTCCTTTCCGGATTGCCGATTCTGCCCGCATCGGAGATAATCCTTGCTGTTTCCGCCCGCTGATTGCGGCGGCTCGTTACGGGGATTGCCATGGCCGAAACCAGACAACGTGTCACGACGCTCGATCCGGTCTGGACGAGGATTTGCAGCGAAGCGGTGGAGGCTGTCCGCGCCGAGCCGCTGCTGGGTGCCCTGATCCATTCGGGCCTGCTGCACCACGCCACTTTTGAGCGCGCACTGGCTTACCGCTTTTCGCTAAAGCTCGCCTCGGGTGAGATGAGCGAACAGATCCTGCGCGAAATCGCCGATGAGGCCTATGGTGCCGCGCCCGAACTTGGCGCGGCGGCGCGTGCCGATCTCATGGCGGTCTATGAGCGCGACCCGGCCTGCCATCGCTACCTGCAGCCCGTCCTGTTCTTCAAGGGCTACCAGGCGGTGCAGGCCTACCGGATCGGCCATTGGCTTTGGCAGAAGGGTCGTGTCGATCTGGCCTATTTCGTGCAGATGCGGGTGTCCGAGGCTTTTGGCGTCGATATTCACCCCGCCGCCCGGATCGGCAAGGGCATCATGATCGACCATGCGCATTCCATCGTGATCGGAGAAACTGCGGTCGTTGGCGACAATGTCTCGATGCTGCATTCGGTGACACTCGGCGGCACTGGCAAGGAAGACGGCGACCGGCATCCCAAAATTGGCAATGGTGTGCTGATCGGGGCGGGCGCCAAGGTTCTCGGCAATATCCGGGTCGGCAATTGCTCGCGGATCGCGGCCGGTTCAGTCGTGCTCGAGGAGGTACCGCCGGAAACCACCGTCGCCGGGGTACCCGCGCGTGTGGTGGGAAAGGCCGGCTGCGCCCAGCCTGCTCTGAGCATGGATCAGCAATTCAGGGCGGAGTGAGCAGGGCATTTGACGGCAGGTATTGGTTCCGGGGGTAAGGCCTTTTTGCGCAGAGCGGCAGCCGCTTTTGCCGGCAGCGCAATCACTCTTTTTGCGCGGATCGTTACCGCGCCACGCGCCATCTGGTCAGGGATCGAGCCGCTGCCAAAGCAGCGGGTCTATTTCGCCAACCACACTTCCAATGCAGATTTCGTGCTGCTCTGGACGGTGCTGCCGCCGATGCTTCGGTCGCGAACCCGGCCGGTCGCGGCGCTGGAATACTGGCTGAAAACCCCGCTTCGCGCCTTTATTGGCCGCGACGTCTTCAACGCCGTGCTGATTGACCGCCGCCCGGAAGAGCGGGTCGAGGATCCGGTCGCCCTGATGGGCAAGGCCCTGGCTGAGGGCTCGTCGCTGATCCTCTTTCCCGAAGGCGTCCGCAATATGACCGAAGAGCCGCTCTTGCCCTTCCGCACCGGCCTTTACCATCTTGCGAAACAAAATCCCGGAATTGATCTGGTGCCGGTCTGGATTTCGAACCTCAACCGGGTGATGCCCAAGGGGGAGATCATTCCGCTGCCGCTGATTTGCACCCTGACCTTCGGCGCCCCGCTGCATCTGGGCGAAACCGAGGAGAAGGCGGATTTTCTCGCCCGCAGCCATGCTGCGCTGATCGCGCTGAAAGAGACGGTGCCGGCATGAGCGCAACCCCGCATCTCATCTGGCTTTTGCTTGGAGTGGGGGTGATCCTGGTGATCGCCACCCTGATCGGCGAAATCCTGCGCGCAAGGATCGCACCTGATGGTGACAATCCGGTGATCGAAAACCTGAACGCCCGGATCTCGGCCTGGTGGGGGATGGTGATCCTTTTGTCGCTGGCCTTCCTGGCCGGCAGGCCGGGAGTGGTGATCCTTTTCGCGGTGCTCTCCTTCTCGGCGCTCCGGGAGTTTCTGACGCTAACGGCCAAGGCGCGCGCCGATCACTGGTCGCTGGCCGGGGCGTTTTTCATTGTGCTGCCGGTGCAATACTGGCTGGTAGGTCTCGACTGGTACGGTCTCTATGCGATCTTCATCCCGGTCTATGCCTTCCTGCTGATGCCGGTCGTCTCGGCGCTCAGGGGCGAAACAAAAAGCTTCCTGACCCGCGTCGCCGAGACACAATGGGCGCTGATGATCTGCGTCTATTGCGTGAGCCATGTGCCCGCACTTCTGACGCTTCATATCGAAGGGTATGAGGGCCGTTCGGTTATCCTGATCGCCTGGCTTATCTTTACGGTTCAGCTGTCAGATGTGATGCAATATGTCTGGGGCAAGCTGTTTGGCAGCCGCCTGGTGGCACCGCAGCTCTCGCCCTCGAAAACCTGGGAAGGGCTGATCGGCGGCGTGATGACGGCGACCACCGCCGGGGCCGCACTTTGGTGGATGACGCCTTTCACCATGCTCCAGGCGGCCGGCATGGCGCTTGCGGTGACGCTGATGGGGTTCTTTGGCGGATTGGTGATGTCTGCGATCAAACGCGACAAGGGCGTGAAGGATTGGGGGCACCTGATCGCCGGCCATGGCGGGTTCCTCGACCGGCTTGATTCGGTTGTCTTTGCCGCGCCGATTTTCTTCCATCTCACCCGCTGGTTCTGGACCTGACCCATGACAGATGACGACATGCAAGATCCTCGTGCCATCTTTCAGGCCGAACCCCAGGCGGAAGCAGAGGGCACGAATCGTCGCCCAATCCGGGCCCGCCGCAACCGGCTGATGGTCCGCCTCGCGCAATCCCTGGTGCAGCGCCAGATTACCCCGAACCAGATTTCCCAGGCTTCGGTGGTCTTTGCTGCACTTGGGCTGCTCTTTTTCTGGGCCGCCTCGGCTTCGGGGCCGATCGGGCAGAGCCTCTTGCTGGTGCTTGCCGCCCTGACGATCCAGCTGCGGCTTTTGTGCAATCTGCTCGATGGCATGGTTGCGGTTGAGGGGGGCACGGCGACCCCCTCTGGCGCCTTCTGGAACGAAGCCCCGGACCGCGCCGCTGATCTGTTGCTCTTCTGGGGCGCAGGGCTGTTTGCTGCGGTGCCGGCACTCGGTCTTGGGGTTGGAGCGCTCGCGCTGATCACTGCCTGGCTGAGGGAGCTTGGCCGCGCCGAAGGCTTTGCGCCCGATTTCCGTGGCCCGATGGCGAAGCCGCACCGGATGGCTGCGCTGACCTTTGCCGCTTTGCTTGCCGCGTTTTTGCCGGTCAGCACAGATGGTGCGACCCTGATGACCTGGGCGCTCTGGCTGATCGGGGCGGGCGTCATTGCAACTGTCGCGCGCCGCAGCATCACTTTGTTGCATCGCCTCGAAGCACGTGGCTGAGTTCATCTGTCCGTAAATATCCCGGGGGAGCCTTCGCATTGAAAATGCGAAGGCGGGGGCAGAGCCCCCGCCTTGTGCGGTTTTCCAGATATTCTGCTGGTTCAAGCCAGCATGGTGACCGGGTTCTCAAGCGCCTCGACCACCGCCTTGAGGAACTGAGCCCCCAATGCGCCGTCAATGACGCGGTGATCGACGGAAAGCGTCATCGACATCATCGTGGCCACGCCAATCGAGCCATCCTCAGCCACAACCGGCTTTTTCAGCCCGGCCCCGACCGCAAGGATCGCGCCATGCGGCGGGTTGATCACGGCGTCGAAATTCTCAACCCCGAACATGCCGAGATTGGAGATCGCAAAGCTTCCGCCCTGATATTCATGCGGCGCGAGCTTTTTCGACTTTGCCCGATGCGCGAGATCTTTCATCTCGGCGGAAAGGGTCGAGAGCGATTTCTTATCCGCATCGCGCAGCACTGGCGTGAAGAGCCCGCCTTCAATCGCCACGGCAACCGCAACATCTGACGGCTTCAGCCTGAGGATCCGGTCGCCGGCCCAGACCGCATTGGCATCGGGCACTGCCTGCAATGCGATGGCACAGGCCTTGATGATGAAGTCATTGACCGAAAGCTTTACGCCGCGCCCGGTGAGGGCATGGTTCAGCTCAGCGCGGAAGGCCATCAGTGCGTCGAGATTCACGTCGCGCCGCAGATAGAAATGCGGGATCGTCTGTTTGGCTTCGGTCAGGCGGGCGGCGATCGTGCGGCGCATACCGTCAAGCGCGATCTCTTCGAAAGCGCGGTCCTGATACATTTTCAGAACCGTTTCGGGTGAGAGCCCGGCCGATACCGCCTTTGTCGGGGCCGGGGTCGCCGTCGCTGCGGGCATCGAGCCCGCATTGACGGCCGCTGCCGCAGACGCTGTGGCCGGCGCAGTCCCCGATTTCGCCTGTTCCACATCGGCTTTGACGATGCGGCCATGCGGGCCGGTGCCCTTCACCGCAGTCAGATCGACGCCTTTGTCTTTGGCAATCCGCCGCGCGAGCGGCGAGGCAAAGACGCGCGCGCCGCTGGCCACCGGTGCCGCTGCTGGCGCCGGTGCTGCGGTCGGAGCCGTTTCGGCCGGGCTTGCCACCGCCGCTGCCGCGGCTTGCGGGGATGCAACGGGGGCAGAGGCTGCCGAAGCATCCTCACCCTCTTCCAGCAGAACAGCAATCGGGTCATTGACCTTCACACCGGCACTGCCTTCCGCGATCAGGATCTTGCCGATCACACCCTCATCGACCGCTTCGAACTCCATCGTCGCTTTATCGGTCTCGATTTCGGCGATGACCTGGCCCGACTTGACCAGATCGCCCTCTTTCACCAGCCATTTCGCCAGCGTGCCTTCCTCCATGGTCGGGGAAAGCGCGGGCATCAGGATCTGGATTGCCATCTTTTTTCCTCCCTCAGCGGTAGCAGACCGATTTCACGGCGGTGACGATTTCAGCAGGCGTGATCAGCGCCAGCTTCTCCAGGTTGGCCGCATAGGGCATCGGCACATCCTTGCCGGTGCAGGTCACGACCGGCGCGTCCAGATAGTCAAACGCGCGCTGCATGATCGTCGAGGCGAGGTGATCGCCGATGGAGCCCACCGGGAAGCCCTCCTCGACCGTCACGCAACGATTGGTCTTCTGCACCGAGGCCAGCACCGTGTCATAGTCAATCGGTCGCAGGGTGCGCAGGTTGATCACCTCAGCTTCGATCCCCTCTTTGGACAACAGCTCCGCTGCGGCCAGCGAATGGGCAACCCCGATTCCGAACGAAACCAGCGTTATGTCTGACCCCGCCCGCATCACCGAAGCCTTGCCAAAGGGGATGGCGAAATCATCACCCACAGGCACCTCGAAACTCCGGCCATACATGATCTCGTTTTCGAGGAAGATTACCGGGTTGTTGTCGCGGATCGCCGTCTTCAGCAGGCCCTTCGCATCCGCCGCCGAATAGGGCATGGCGACTTTCAGCCCCGGGATCGCCGCATACCATGCCGCATAGTCCTGGCTGTGCTGGGCGCCAACCCGTGCTGCCGCCCCGTTCGGGCCACGGAACACGATGGGAGATCCCATCTGACCGCCCGACATATAAAGCGTCTTCGCGGCCGAGTTGATGATATGGTCAATCGCCTGCATGGCGAAGTTGAACGTCATGAACTCGACGATCGGTCGGAGCCCCCCCCAGGAGGCGCCGACCGCGATTCCGGCAAACCCATGCTCGGTGATCGGGGTGTCGACCACGCGCTTCGGGCCGAACTCGTCCAGCAGACCCTGACTGATCTTATAGGCGCCCTGGTACTCACCGACCTCTTCCCCCAAAAGGAAGACATTGCCGTCCCCGCGCATCTCCTCCGCCATGGCCTCGCGCAGCGCTTCCCGCACGGTCATGGTCTTCGTCGCCACACCTTCGGGCAGGTCGCTGTGCGGCCAGCCTTTGGCGGCTTCCACCACCGCCGGGCGCGCGGCAGCTGCCGCCGGGACGGCCTCGATGGCCGGCGCGGCGGCGGCCCCCGGAGACGCAGTTGGAACCGCGACCGGGGCAGGGGCGGCAGCCACGGCATCCGCGCTTTCGCCCTCTTCCACCAGAACCGCAATCGGCGTGTTCACTTTCACGCCTGCGGTGCCCTCGGTCACCAGCAACCGGCCGATGATCCCCTCATCCACCGCTTCGAATTCCATCGTCGCCTTATCGGTCTCGATCTCGGCAATGACCTGGCCCGATTTGACCACGTCACCCTCTTTCACCAGCCATTTCGCCAGCGTGCCTTCCTCCATCGTCGGAGACAAAGCCGGCATCAGAACTTCAACTGCCATGATCTCTCTCCCCCTCAGACGGTAATATCGGTCCAGAGATCGCTCAGCGGCGGCTCCGGGCTTTCTTTCGAGAACTCAGCCGCCTCATTCACCAGCGCCTTGATCTCTTTGTCGATGTTCTTCAGATCGTCTTCTGAGGCGAGACCGCCCTGCAGCAGCAGATCGCGGACATGCTCGATGCAATCCTTCTCGGTCTTGATCTTCTCGACCTCTTCACGCGTCCGGTATTTCGCCGGATCCGACATCGAGTGGCCGCGATAGCGATAGGTCATCATTTCGAGAATATAGGGGCCCTTGCCGGCACGGCAGTGGGCCACGGCCTTCTCGCCTGCCGCCCTGACCGCGAGCACATCCATGCCGTCAACCTGTTCCCCGGGGATGCCGTAAGCCACGCCGCGCTCAAAAAGCGTGGTCGATTTGGTCGAACGTTTCACGCTCGTCCCCATGGCATACTGGTTGTTTTCAATGACGAAAATCACCGGCAGATCCCAGAGTTCCGCCATGTTATAGGTCTCATAGACCTGACCCTGATTGGCCGCGCCATCGCCGAAATAGGTGAAGGTCACATTGTCATTGCCAAGATATTTATCGGCGAAAGCCAGCCCCGCGCCCAGCGGCACCTGCGCGCCCACAATGCCATGGCCGCCGTAGAAATGCTTCTCTTTCGAGAACATATGCATCGAGCCGCCCTTGCCCTTCGAGTAGCCCCCGATACGGCCGGTCAGCTCTGCCATGACGCCTTTGGGGTCCATGTCGCAGGCCAGCATATGGCCGTGATCGCGGTAAGAGGTCAGGCGCTTGTCACCCTGCTTGGCCGCAGCTTCCAGCCCCACAACCACGGCTTCCTGACCGATATAGAGGTGACAGAACCCCCCGATCAGCCCCATGCCGTAAAGCTGGCCCGCCTTTTCCTCAAAGCGGCGGATCAGCAGCATCTCGCGGTAATATTTCAGCAGCTCTTCTTTCGAGACATTGGGTCTCGCATCGGGCTTGCGTGCCATTGGGCTCCTCCCCGGAGTAGGTTCAGCAAATGGTTTAGCGTTAAACCATCTATACAGCATCGGAGATTATTGGGTCAAACGCGAAATAGCGCGGCCTGCAGTGCGGTGAAATGTTGCTGAAAGAGAGAAGATCAGTGCCAGATCAGCGGCAAAATCCGCTCGCGCGTCAGCGGCGCAAGGGGCAAAGCAAGGGCCTCATCCTGCGAGACCCATCGGGCTTCGGCGATCTCTGCGGCAATGCTCACTTCTGCCGCAGCGGCCATGAGGTAGAGATCGGCTTCGACGATATGGCCTGGTTCATTGGCGGCAGAGGCGGAAAAACGGCCAAGCGAATGCGGCTTTTCGGCATCGAAATCGGCGGCGATCCCCGGGCCCAGCTCTTCCTCAAGTTCGCGGCGCAGGGCGGTAAGCGCATCTTCGCCCGGCTCGTATTTGCCGCCGGGCTGCATGAAGGCGTCCGTGCCGCGCTTGCGGACAAGCAGCATCCTGCCATCGTTGCGCAGGATCACAGCGGCGGCGATGCGGATGATGGCTGTCATGTACGGGGGGGGGGGGGGCGTTCAGCGGATCACGATCTCATCGGCGCGCATGTAGCCCAGCACATCGCGGGCACGCTCATCAAGCAGATCCATATCGAGATAGTCATCCGACAGCCGATGCGTCAGATTCCGCATTTCGGCAAGTTGCACCGCCAGTTTGTCACGCTCCACCGCCAGCCCGGCGGCCTCGGCGCGGATTTCGACCCGGCGGAATACACCATAGTCGCCCTGAACAGCGGCAAAGGTGAAATAGGCACCCAGAGTGAACATCAGGGCGAAGTAGATGAGCCCGCCCATATTATGGCGCCGTTGTTGCCTGGTCATGTCCTGTCCGTCTCATCTGTCACCCCTCTTATCGGGGGGCCTTGCGAAAAATCATGCCATGAAACGAATCAGAAGGGAATCCCCCATGTGGCGGGATTCCCTTCAGTTTTACGCAAAAGCTGTTCAGCCCGCGATTGAGGCTGCATGGATCGAATCGACCGCCGCTTTCAGCGTGGCGTCGAATTCGGTTTCGGATTGCCCGGCATTCAGGCCTTCCGAGAGCGCGCGCGAGAAGGACGCGATCATGCCGCGGTTCTTTGCCAGAGCCGCATTGGCCTCGTCACGCGAATAGCCGCCCGAAAGCGCCACCAGCTTCAGAACAGCCGGGTGATCGACCAAGGCTGCGTAGAAATTCGCCTCCGACGGGATGGTCAGTTTCAGCATGACCTGCGTGCCCTTGGGCAGCGCGTCCAGATGCGTAAGGATCTCGCGGCGCAGGATCGCTTCGGCGGCGGCTTTATCGGTGATCGAGATCGTCACTTCCGGCTCGACGATCGGCATAAGCCCGTGGCTGATCACCTGTTTTGCGATGGCGAATTGCTGATCGACCACCGCCTTGATGCCATCTTCATTGGCGGCGGAAATCACCGAACGTTCCTTGGTGCCATAGATCCCGGCGCGCACGGCCTTTTCCAGCAGCGCATCGAGATCGGGCATCGCCTTCATCACCTGGCAGCCATTGACCTCGGTCTCGAGCCCTTTGTCGATCTTCAGAAACGGCACCACGCCGCGCTTTTCCCACAGATAGGTGGCGGTCGGGATGCCGTCGATAGCGCGGTCCATGGTCTGCTCGAACAGGATGGCACCGATGACCTTCTCGCCGGTAAAGGCGGGCGATTTGATGATGCGGGCGCGCATGGCATGG
The DNA here is from genome assembly GCF_058313095.1 of Pseudogemmobacter sp. TB195. Taxonomy (NCBI): domain Bacteria; kingdom Pseudomonadati; phylum Pseudomonadota; class Alphaproteobacteria; order Rhodobacterales; family Paracoccaceae; genus Pseudogemmobacter; species Pseudogemmobacter sp. TB195. Next base: position 12,308 of record NZ_JBZEGG010000017.1, on the reverse strand, counting down.
ACCAGGTCGAACATGCCGGCCTCGTCGGACCAGGCATCGGCCTCAACGCCGTAAAGTTTCAGCGCCTTGGGGGTCGAGCCGCCGGACTGGTCGAGAGCTGCGATGAAGCCCTGGCCTTTGCCGATCTGCGCCGTCATCTTTTCCGTGGTCATCGTCGTCTTCCTTTGCCGGAGCCAGATTAGGTTTTGCACGCGCCATAGCCTTTCCGCCGGGCTGCGTGCAATGCTGTTAGCGCGAGCAGCCGCCCTCAGGCGAGCAGTGCCGCCACGCCCGGCAATTCCTTGCCTTCCATCCATTCGAGGAAGGCGCCGCCTGCGGTCGAGATGAAGGTGAACGCCCCCGCAGCCCCGGCCTGGTTCAGCGCGGCAACGGTATCGCCACCGCCTGCAACCGAGATCAGCCTGCCGGCCTCGGTCAGCCTTGCGGCCTCTTTCGCCGCCGCCACTGTGGCCGCGTCAAAAGGCGGGATCTCGAAGGCGCCGAGCGGGCCGTTCCAGATCAGTGTCGCAGACTGGCCCATGACCGCTTTCAGCCGCGCCACCGTTTCCGGGCCGGCATCAAGGATCATCGCATCGGCAGGGCAGCCTGAGGCATTGGTGATCTGGCTGGCCGCGCCCGCTTTGAACTCGCGCGCCACCACCACATCGACCGGCAGATGGATCTGGCAGCCGGTCTCTTCGGCCTTTTTCAAAATCGCGCGGGCGGTGTCGGCCATATCGCGTTCCGCGAGTGATTTGCCGACCTCGATGCCTTGCGCCACAAGGAAGGTATTCGCCATGCCGCCGCCGATCGCCAGGTGATCAACCTTGCTAACAAGGTTCCCCAGCAGATCAAGCTTGGTCGACACTTTTGCGCCGCCAACAACGGCGATCACCGGGCGGACAGGGGTGCCAAGCGCTGCGTCCAGCGCTTTCAGCTCGGCCTCCATCAGCCGGCCTGCCGCATGAGGGAGCGCGCGCGCAAGGGCTTCGGTCGAGGCATGTGCCCGATGCGCGGCCGAAAACGCATCATTCACATAGACATCACCAAGCGCCGCAAATTCCGCCGCAAGCGCGGGATCGTTCTTTTCTTCGCCCGCATGAAACCGGGTGTTTTCCAGCAGCACGACATCGCTTTGCGACGCCGAAGAAATCGCGGCCTTTGCCACAGCGCCCGTGCTTTCCGCCGCGAAAATCACTTTGCGGCCCAGGCTTGCCTCAAGGGCCGGGGCGATGCGGCCAAGGCTCATCTCCGGGACGACCTTGCCTTTGGGGCGGTCGAAATGCGCCAGCAACACCACTTTTCCGCCACGCGCGATGATATCCTCGACCGTCGGGCGGATCTTGTCGATGCGGGTGGTATCAGAGACCCGGTCCCCTTCCATCGGCACATTGATATCGACCCGCGTCAGCACGGTTTTGCCGGCCAGTGCGATATCATCCAGCGTTTTCCAGCTCATCGGTCTCTCCCAATATGCATCATTCGGGGTGGTTTAGCGCTAACACACGGGGTGCATCCTGCGTTTCGCGCAATTCTTTCCGCGCATTTTGCCGTCCCGTCAACCGATCACGCCCATTTGCCCTTCCCCCCTGAGGCGCTTGCGGTTAATTTCCCGCCCGACCAGAAGCCTGCAAGGGAAGCACAATGGCCGAGATCAAGGACCCCGAGAACACCATCATCCTGACGCTGAAAGACGGCGAAGTGGTGATCGAGCTTCTCCCGGATGTCGCACCAAAGCATGTCGAGCGTATGAAACAGCTCGCCCGCGACAAAGCCTATGACAATGTGGCTTTCCACCGCGTGATCGAGGGCTTCATGGCCCAGACCGGTGATGTAGAGCACGCCAATATGGAAAAAGACTACAATCCGCGCCGTTCGGGCACGGGTGGGTCGCAATATGATGATCTGCCGGCAGAATTTTCGAAACTGCCGCATGATCGCGGCACGATCGGCGCCGCGCGCTCGCAGAACCCGAATTCGGCAAACAGCCAGTTCTTCATCAATTTCAAGGATAACTCCTTCCTGAACGGCCAGTATACCGTTTACGGTCGGGTGATTTCCGGGATGGAATTTGTGGACAAGATCACCCGGGGCGAGCCGCCGGTCACCCCCGATCGCATGATCACTGTAAGGGTTGCCGCCGATGTTGCGTAAGGTTCTCGTTGCCACGCTTTTGCTGGGCGCGCCTGCTTTCGCGCAGGATGTTCCCGATCTGCCGGGCCCGAATCTGGTGCTCGACATCCAGGGCGAGGCCAATGGCCGCGTGGTCATTGACCTGCTTGACGATAAGGCGCCGAAGCATGTGGCGCAGATCGTCCAGCTCGCGACAGAGGGCGCCTATGATGGTGTGGTCTTTCACCGCGTGATCGACGGTTTCATGGCCCAGACCGGCGACGTGCAGTTCGGCAAACCGGCTACGCTGGCCGAAGAGCTTGCCAAATTGCCGAAAGGTGCGGCTGAAGGCACCTATAAGCTCCATGGTATGGAGATCCCGGCGGAATTCGTCAGCGCCGGCATGGGTGGCTCGCATCTGCCTGATATTCCGGCAGAGTTTTCGGATGTCTCGTTCCAGCGCGGCATCGTCGGCATGGCGCGCAGCCAGGATCCGAATTCGGCCAACAGCCAGTTCTTCATCATGTTTGCGCCGGGCGATTTCCTTGACGGCAATTATACCGTTGTCGGTCGGGTGATTTCGGGCATGGATGTGGTCGATAAGATCAGGCGCGGCCCGGCCGAGCAAAATGGCGCGGTTGCCGAGAACCCCGATGTGATCGTCAAGGCGAGCATCGAGGCCGCGGCAGCAGTTCCGGCAACCGGCACCGAGCCGGCAGAAGCCGCTCCGGTTGAAGCGCCCGCAGAAGCTCCGGCTGAAGCACCCGCAGCGGCCCCTGTGGACGCTCCGGCGCAATAAGTCAGGGCTGACAATCAGAAAGGGCGGCGCGCATGGACCATGCGCGCCGCCCTTTTCCATATGGCGCTGTTTACCTCGGCCACAGCGCGGGATATGCGCGAGCCAAGACTGGCGGCAATCACGCGCGGAGGCCCGCAATGGCGCATTTCCTTTCCACCCGGGATCCGGGCTTCGAGGCGGATTTTACCGCTTTCCTTGGCATGAAGCGCGAGGACAGTCCCGAAGTGGATGATGTCGTCGCTGCGATCATCGCGGATGTGCGGGCGCGGGGCGATCTGGCGGTGACCGAACTGACCGCACGCTTTGACCGGCTCTCGCTGACACCGGGCCAGCTGGCCTTCACGCCTGAAGAGATTGAGGCGGAATGCGCGAAAGTCTCGCCCGAGGATGCGGCAGCGCTGACGCTCGCGGCGGAACGGATCCGCGCCTATCATGTCCGCCAGATGCCCCAGGACCAGATGTGGACCGACCCGGAAGGCGCAACGCTTGGCTGGCGCTGGACGCCGGTCTCGGCGGCAGGGCTTTATGTGCCGGGGGGGCTCGCCTCATACCCGTCTTCAGTTCTGATGAATGCGATCCCGGCCCGGGTGGCCGGGGTGGAGCGTCTGGTGATCACCTGCCCGACCCCGGGCGGCGAGGTCAATCCGCTGGTGATCTTTGCGGCCCGGCTCGCCGGGGTCGATACGATCTACCGCATCGGTGGCGCGCAGGCGGTGGCGGCTTTGGCCTATGGCACCGCGACGATCCGCGCGGTCGATAAGATTACCGGGCCGGGGAATGCCTTTGTCGCGGCCGCGAAGCGGCGGGTGTTCGGCAAGGTGGGGATCGACATGATCGCAGGCCCTTCCGAGATCCTCGTGATCGCCGATGGCACGGCAGACCCGGATTTCGTGGCGCTGGATATGCTGAGCCAGGCCGAGCATGACGCCTCGGCCCAGGCGATTCTGGTCACGGCGGATGAGGCTTTTGCCCGTGCCTGTGTGGCGGCGCTGGAGAAGCGTCTTGAGACGCTGGAGCGGCGCGAGATCGCGCAGGCGAGCTGGCGCGACAATGGCGCGGTGATCCTGGTGCGCGACCTCGCCGAGGCCGCAGAGCTTTCGAACCGTGTCGCACCCGAGCATCTGGAGATCTGCACCGAAGACCCGGAGGCGGTCTCGGCGCTGATCACCCATGCCGGGGCGATTTTCCTCGGCCAATGGACCCCCGAGGCTATCGGTGACTATATCGGCGGCCCGAACCATGTGCTGCCAACGGCGCGTTCGGCGCGGTTCTCCTCGGGGCTGTCCGTCCTTGAATTCCTCAAGCGCACCACGATTGCGAAAATGACGCCGGCTGCGCTGGCGGCCATCGGGCCCGCGGCAGAGCGCCTGGCGAAGTCGGAAAGCCTGGAGGCGCATGGGCTGAGTGTGCGGGCGCGGCTCGACCGGCTGAACGCGGGGTGAGGCGGCGCAGCTGGGGGTTTTCCACCCCCAGACCCCCGGAGGATATTTAGAGACAGATGAAAAGCGCCCGCTGACTTCCGTCGGATGGGTGGGTGCTGTGCTTGCTTGTGGACGCGCGCTCGGGCATCAAGGGGCGACGCATTTTCCGGAACGCCCGCATGACCAACCGCATCTGCCATATCGAGATTGATGAGAAAGGTCTTGTGCGCCCGACGCCGGAGATCGAACAGGAGCGCAAAGTCGCGATTTTCGATCTGCTGGAAGAAAACAGCTTCGGTCTTCCCGCCCGTGAGGGCCGCGAGGTGCCGCCCGGCCCCTATCGCCTGGCGCTGGCAATCCGGGAGGGGCGGCTGGTCTTTGGGATTGCCCGCGAAGATGAGGCCCAGGTCGGTGAGTTCCATCTGAGCCTCGGTCCGTTCCGCCAGGTGGTGAAGGATTATTTCCAGATCTGCGAGAGCTATTTCGAGGCGGTGAAGCGCCTGCCGCCCAGCCAGATCGAGGCGATCGACATGGCGCGGCGCGGGATCCATAACGAGGGGGCCGCGATCTTGCAGGAACGGCTCGAGGGTAAGGCCGAGGTCGACCGTGATACCGCCCGGCGCCTCTTTACCCTCATCTGCGTGCTGCACTGGGGGTAAGCTTGGTCGATTTCCCGCAGTCCATCCTGTTCTGCTGCGACCATAATGCGGTGCGCTCCCCCATGGCCGAGGGGATGGCGAAGAAATTTTACGGCCAGCGCGCCTATGTGCAATCGGCGGGCGTGAAGAATGACATGGAGGTGGATGGCTTTTCGGTCGCGGTCTGCCAGGAGATCGGGGTGGAACTGTCGCGCCACCGCGCCAGGTCCTTCGAGGAGATGCAGGAATGGGGCGATGATCTGGGGCAGTTCGATCTGATCGTGGCGCTGTCGCCGGCAAGCCAACGCCAGGCGCTGGAGCTGACGCGCTGGCATCATCTTGAGGTTGAATACTGGCCGATACTCGATCCAACCGGCCTTGGCGAAAGCCGCGAGGCCAAACTTTCCGCCTATCGCCAGGCGCGCGATCAGATCCGTGACCGCATGATCCAGAGATTTGGCCCGCCGGTGCCGGTCGGGGGCTGAGCGCCCGGATCCCACGCGCCAGAGGACCGGGGAGGGAGTGACGCCGGGCGGGGTGCTGCGCATAACGCCGGTGTGCTTTCCGGGGGAGTGAGGCGGATTGCGTCTTTTTGCCCCGCAAACATCAGCTTTGCGCCGAAGGCGTGCCACATTGTCCTGCCATTCAGACGCCAGTGGTCGCATCGTTCAGGACGCGGGGAAGCTTATGTCTGGTATTCCGGGATCATCTTATACCCTTCTGGCCTTCTATCTTTTGCTGACCGCTGCCAGCTGTTTCCTGATCGGAGGGATCGCGCCGATGATGGTGCTGCTTGCCGGTCTGTGGATGACCATTCGCCGCAGCGATTTGCGCCATCTGAAAAACGCGGGCCTGCTCATCAGCTGGTTCTATGCCGTGGCAGCCATCGTCTCGCTGCTGGTCGCGGCAAGCCATGTCGCCTCGCTTTCCAGCCCGGCTCTGCGGGGGCTGACCATGGTGGAACACCAGTATTTCGTGCGGGTCTTCGGCATGGCGGTGCTGCTGAGCGCCTTTGGCTGGGCGATGACCAGACATGCGCTTTTGCCGGCCTTTCAGCCCTATGGCCGCGCGATTGCCGTTCACGGCTTCTGGGGAAACCGCAATCGTGATAGTGCTATGGCGCGCAACCGGCTTGCGGCGGAACTGGCGAAATGGGGCGAAATGCAAAGCGAATTCAGGGTCGCCGGGGAGAAAGACGGCCCTGATTCCCCTGACGGGGCGCGGGTCGCCGCCTGATTCGGCCTGCTGCGCTGATTTGCCGGAAAGGCAGCACGGTCCGGGCTTTCAGCCCCGGGCAGTTTCGCTTTCAGACAGATCTGCGTCGCTGTCGAAGCCTGTTTTACGTGCAGCGAGAATAGTCTCCAGCTCTGCCTCGATCCAGCCGACCAGACCGATCAGCCGCGCCGCCGCCGCCTGACCAAGGGCTGTCAGCTCATACTCGACATGCGGCGGCACCACCGGATGCGCTGTCCGCAACACGAAGCCATCCGCCTCAAGATCCTTGAGCACCTGGGCCAGCATCCTTTCGCTGACCCCCGCCACCCTGCGCCGCAATGCGGCAAAACGATGTGGCCCGGTGGCCAGCGCCACCATCACCAGAACGCCCCAGCGGCTGGTCAGATGTTGCAGGATGCGCCGTGACGGGCATTCGGCGGCAAGGACATTGCCCTCGCGCCAGCCCTGCATCAGGCGCTGTGCATCTGTCATGATGAGGCTGTGCGTCATTGTTTTATACTTACAAAATGGTGCGTACTTATTTTTCGTAAGTATTATGTTATTGTCTACCTGTCAAATCCGGAACAGGAGAATCCAATGACCATCGCCATCACCGGAGCCACCGGCCAGCTGGGCCGCCTCGCCATTGCCGCGACGAGGGCCCGGGGCGCCAGCCCCCTCGCTCTTGCCCGCAGCCCGGAAAGGGCTGCTGATCTGGGCGTCGGGACCCGCGCTTTCGACTATGACAAGGCAGATCCCGCCGCGCTGAACGGCGTCGATACGCTGGTGCTGATCTCGGCCAATGAGGTGGGCAGGCGTTTTGCCCAGCATAAGGCGGTGATCGATGCCGCCAAAGCCGCCGGCGTGAAGCGGATCATCTATACTTCGCTCCTGAAGGGCGACGCCTCGCCGATGAAGCTTGCGGCTGAACATGTCGAAACCGAAGCGGCGCTGAAGGAATCGGGGATCGCTTACACGATCCTCAGGAATGGCTGGTATACCGAGAACCTGACCGGCGCCCTGGCGCCCGCGATCGAACATGGCGCGATTATCGGCTCGGCCGGGGAGGGGCGCTATTCGGCGGCCGCGCGTGCGGATTATGCCGAGGCGATTGCGGTCACCGCGATTGAGGCGGGCCATGAGAACAAGGTCTATGAGCTTGCCGGCGATACCGGCTTCACCGGTGCCGATCTGGCCGCCGAAGTGGCCAGACAGGCCGGGAAGGCGGTTGCCTATGTGAACCTGCCCGAGGCTGACTATGCCAAAGCCCTTGAGGGTTTTGGTCTGCCGGCGGAATTCGCCGCAATCCTCGCCGACAGCGATGCCCAGACCGCGAAGGGGGCGCTGTTTGATGACAGCAAAACGCTCTCGCGCCTGATCGGCCATCCGACCACGCCGCTGACTGCGACCGTGGCCGCCGCGCTGGCCTGATCGCTTTCCGGGCGGCCTGTCCCCAGGAGCCGCCCGGAGACCCTGAAAGGGCGTTTTCAGGCTTTCCCCTGCGCGGCAACCGGCTATCCTCGCGCCCAAATGAAAGGGAGAGCCATGTCCGCGTCCGCCACCCGTAAGCTGATCGAATCCTATTACACCGCCTTCAACGCGCTGAACCCCGAAGGGATGACGGCGCTTGTCAGCGAGGATATCGAGCACCGCGTCAATGAAGGCGGCATCCGCCGCGGGCGCGAAAAATTCGCGGAATTTGGCTCACATATGGGGGTCTCCTACCGTGAAGAGCTCCGGGATATCGTGATCTTTGTGACCGAAGACGGCAGCCGCGCGGCGGCTGAATTCGTCGTTCATGGCGAATATCTGAAGACCGATCCGGGCCTGCCCGAGGCAAAGGGCCAGAAATACATCCTGCCGGCGGGGTCGTTTTTTGACGTGAAGGGCGGCAGGATCACCCGCATCACCACCTTCTACAACCTCAATGACTGGATCGAACAGGTCTCGAAATGAGCCTGACCGTCCGCGCGCTGAAGGGGGCCGAGCTTGAGGCCGCGCTGGACGATATGGCGCGGCTTCGCATCACGGTGTTCCGCGCCTGGCCCTATCTCTATGACGGTACGCTCGATTACGAGCGCACCTATCTTCAGGCCTATCGCGACAGCCCAGGCGCGCTGCTGGTGGCGGCAATTGATGACGGCAGGATCGTCGGCGCCTCGACCTCAGCGCCGATGGAGGATCATGCGGCTGAATTCGCCGAACCGATGCGCCAGACCGGCCTTGCGCTGGAAAAGATCCTCTATGGCGCGGAATCGGTCCTTTTGCCGGAATATCGGGGCAGGGGCGTCGGGCATCGTTTCTTTGACCTGCGCGAAGACCATGCCCGCAGCCTTGGTCGCAGCCATGTCGCATTCTGCTCGGTGATGCGCCCCGGGGATCACCCGCTGCGCCCTGACGCATATCGCAGCAATGACGCCTTCTGGACGAAACGCGGCTATGCACCGCTGCCGGGCGCCATCGCGCATTTCAGCTGGCGCGACCTTGGGGAGGACAGCGATACTGAAAAACCACTGCAGTTCTGGATCCGCCAGCTCTGAGGTGCGAGTTCTGGGCCGCCAGCACTGAGCTCTCCGCGCGAATGGCAGGCCGAAGAACCCGGCCCTTCGCGTGATCAGCCAGGCGCGCAAACCAGAAAGCCCTTGTAAACCCCTGGCACAAAGCGCATATGCCCGGGGCAGAAGGCCTGCGTTTCCCGCGGGCCCTTTCCTATTCGGAGTGAACATGGCCAAGGAAGACATTCTCGAATTCCCGGGTGTCGTGAAGGAACTCCTGCCCAATGCGACATTCAAGGTCGAACTCGATAATGGCCATGAACTGATCGCAACGATGGCAGGCAAGATGCGCAAGAACCGCATCCGTGTTCTGGCAGGCGACAAGGTCCAGGTGGAAATGACCCCCTACGACCTCTCGAAGGGCCGCATCAATTACCGCTTCAAGTAAGCTGTTATCTTGCGACTGATCCTCGGATCCGCCTCGCCGCGCCGCAAAGAGCTGTTGGCGCAAATGGGGATCACACCCGATCTCATTCTGCCTCCCGATATCGACGAGGATCCCCGCAAAGGCGAGCTGCCGCGCCCTTATGCGGCGCGTCTCGCGCGGGAAAAGGCGCTGGCGGTAGAGGCCGGGCCTGATGATATCGTGCTTTGTGCCGATACGACGGTGGCACTTGGGCGCCGCATTCTCGGCAAGCCCGCAGACGCGGTCGAAGCGGCCTCGTTTCTGGCGCTGCTCGGCGGGCGCCGCCATGAGGTGATCACTGCCATCGCTTTGCGCAAAGGCGCGCGGATCTGGGCGCGGGAAAGCGTCTCGGCGGTCAGGATGAAGCGGCTCTCAGATGATGAAATGAATGCCTATCTCGCCAGCGGCGACTGGCAGGGCAAGGCCGGCGGCTATGGCATACAGGGCCAGGCCGGCGCGTTCATTCCATGGATTTCGGGGTCTTACAGCGGAATCATGGGGCTTCCGGTCGCCGAGACCGCACAGCTTTTGACGGCGGCCGGCTATCCGGTCTGGAGGCAGGTATGAAGGGACGGGTTGTTCTTCTCGATCAGATAGACGGGCGCGAGGCGGCGGCTTTGCTGGTTGACGGGATCCTGGAAGAGATCGCGATCGATCCGGTCAGCGTCGATCTGGCACCGGGCGCGATCTGCCGTGCCATTGCCGACCGGCCGGTCAAGGGGCAGGGCGGCGTTTTTGTCAAACTCCCGGATGGGGCGCGCGGGTTTCTGCGCCAGGTCTCGGGCATCGCGCCGGGCCAGCGGCTGATTGTCCAGGTGTCCGGCCCGGCCGAGCCCGGCAAGGCGCTGCCGGTCTCGATCCGTGTTCTCTTCAAATCCCGTTATGCAATTCTGACGCCAGGCGCGCCGGGGCTGAATGTCTCGCGCCGGATCCGCGACGAGGATCTGCGTGCAGAGCTTGACGCCCTTGCGGGCCGCGCGATGGCAGGGGCGGCGCCTGATCTTGGGCTGATCCTCCGTTCGGTCTGCGATGCGGCGGATCCCGAAGAGATCGCCGAAGATATTGCCAGTCTGCGCGGGTTGACCGAGGCCGTGCTGGCCGATCTCAATGGCGCTCCGGAACTTTTGGTCGATGCGCCCGGGGCACATGAGCTTGCCTGGCGCGACTGGGGCGATCCCGCACCTGACGAGGTGATCGAAGAGCCGGGCAGTTTTGCCGATTTTGGTGTGGCCGATCAGCTGGATGCGCTGACCGGGGCTCGGGTCGGTTTGCCGGGCGGTGGGCACATCTGGATCGAGCCCACCCGTGCATTGGTGGCCGTTGATGTGAATACCGGCCCCGATACCTCGCCCGCGGCCGCGCTGAAGATCAATATCGCCGCCGCGCGGGAGCTGCCGCGTCAGCTGCGGCTGCGCGGCCTTGGCGGCCAGGTGGTGATCGACTTCGCGCCGATGCCCAAACGCGACCGCAATATCCTCGACCAGGTGATCCGCGCTTCCTTCAAGGGTGGCGGCGAGACCAGCCTGGCCGGCTGGAGCGGGCTTGGCCTGTTTGAGCTGACCCGCCGCAGGGAAGGCCTCGCGCTGAGTACGCTCTGGCCATGACCTGTCCGATCTGCGGCAAAAAGACCGAAGCCGCCTCGCGTCCTTTCTGTTCAAAGCGCTGTGCCGATATCGATCTCGGGCGCTGGCTGGGCGATGGCTACCGGATCGGCGGTGCTGAGGATGATCCCGCAGCTGACGTGTCAGAGACAGAGCCGACAACACCGCCGGATCGGGCTCACTGACCGCAGAGCCTGACGGCTCTTTAGTGCGGGCCCCGCCTGTCCGGGCGAGGGTGCAGGGCCCGCAGTACGTTACGCCGGCGCAGTCACGGCCTCGCGGTGGCGTCATCGCCAGGCTGAAACTTTTCGCCCCTCATCTGATGTCTGCCCGGCTTTATGAGCCTCATATTCGGCCAGGCAACGGGATGGGGCGGACCAGCTCAGGAAAGCCGGATTACCGGTAAAGAGGCGACTGTCCCGGGCGCTTTGCTTTCCGGCGGAAAATGTCGCAGCTGCCAATCGCGGGTGTGAAACGTGGCTGGCTCTGTGGCGCCCCGGAACGGCCCGCGCTGTGAGGCACACCTCCTGCGCGCCTGGTCCCTCCCTCCGGCGCGCCCCAGGCCAGCGTCGGACACCCATATTGCCGCACCAGGTGCGTCTCCTGAGCGAACGCCCGTCCCACCTGTGCCCGGACCGTTCTTTGTTGCGCCTGATATCTGAAGCCTGCTTCACGACCCTGCCGGAGTCGCGATTCAGATCAGCCTGTCTGTGGAGACCGGCCCTTGCCAGATCGCAGCTGCCATATCTGTCAGATTACCAGACTCGCTGAGAGCTTTGCGGCTGGCCTGCTGCGACGGCAAGGGTGGGTCTCAATGCTGGAGGCAAAATATGCCGGTCAAAACATTGTTTCAGGACAATGATTTCGCCTTCTTGGAAACTTATTCGTTTTCCCTCTGGACAGCGCCTGACACACTCGGTATCACCCCGCCACCAAGGTTGCCCGGATAGCTCAGTTGGTAGAGCAGCGGATTGAAAATCCGCGTGTCGGCGGTTCAAATCCGTCTCCGGGCACCATCTTTTCAATGACTTAGACTATGTTGTTTTGTCGCCATGTAAATCTGGCAACATGCGTGGCAACATTCGTGTTTCATTCTTGCTCCGTTCCGCGCTTGATTTGTGCAGCCTTTGCTGTAGGGGGGAGTAACATCTGGACGAATTCCCAGAAGTCAGATGAACATCGGAAGCCATTGAAAAACAGCCAAGAAAAGGCATTCCCGATGTGGCGTGGTGTGGTCGCACCATGAAATTAGCTGAACAAAAATGAGCGATATAGGGCTGATGACCGCGCATCTGGTCGACATTTACACTGCATCCGGTCGACATTGCCGCTCAACGGCTAACATGCTGAACCGAAAAGGCTTCCTACACCAAAACCGAAGCCGACCTGCCAGAAATGCCCTTGGGACGATTGGCTGCTGAAACTTCGAAGTGGGAAGATCGTTCCCAGTTCCTGATCTGGCATCCCGGAAGGATGAAAAACTCAATGAAACAAAGGCCGCAGGCCTGGGATGCCCCCACTGAAGTGGTCCACCCACAGGGATATGCTTATCCCGTTTTCAGGAGGACCAGATTATGGCTGG